>CAZYFG010000138.1:4029-5859 GCA_964646835.1 uncultured Eubacteriales bacterium
GTTCGTCGCCGTCCTTGGACCGGAGGGTCGGCCACGCCACGGTTGGCACCGTCTTCTTCCTCATCCGGTCGATGCAGGCATTGGTCGCGATCTTGCGAAGCCACCTGCCTAGGTTGGCCGTTCCCGAGTATGTACCCAAGGACTGGTACGCCTTGAGGAATACTTCCTGCGTCAAATCCTCAGCGTCAAGACGGTCTCCGACCATGCGGGTGACGTGCCACAGGATCTGCTTGTAATAAGTGGTGAAGATGTGCTCAAACGCCTCGTGGTCGCCCATGGATGCCCTTCGTGCAATCAGAAGCTCTTCGGCTACCATCGTGTATCCCTCCGCATCGTCTGTTCACCGTTATCCTACAGGCGGAGGGAGCTTCCAACCTCGGCACTATGGCTTACGGCCGGGTAGGCATTTATGCCTAGGCGATCTTTGCAGGCGGCGGTTCTCAGGCAGTGGTTCTCAGGCAGTGCGTCTCAGGCAGTGCTCTCAGGCGGTGATTCTCAAGCCGTGGTCCTTATGGGGATGCTGACGGTGAGGGATGTCCCTTTCCCAGGGGCCGACTCCAGGTCTATCTTGCCGTCCATCATCTCGGCGCGCTCGAACATGCCCACCAAGCCCATTTGACCTGCCCTGCCCAGGGCACCGACACCATCCGGGACGACGAAACCCCGGCCGTTGTCCCTGACCTTGATACGGAGCTCGCCGGGCAGAAACTCGAGGTCCACCTCAACCGTGGTTGCCCGTGAGTGCTTCACGGCGTTGGCCAAGGACTCCTGTACCACACGGAAGGCCGTCACTTCTACCCCTTCCGGGAGGCGCCTGATGTCGCCCGAAGGCGCGAACACGACGCGGATCCCTTCCTTTTCAGTCTGGTCCGCCAGCCACTCGCAGGCCGAGACCAGTCCAAAATCGTCCAACACCGGGGGACGCAAATTTCTGGCGAACTCCCTTAGATCCTTGACGGCGGTATCGAGGAGCGAGTCAATGCCCTCAAGGGCGTCGCGACCGGCGACCGACGGAGAGCCTTTCAAGTACTCTCTCTTGAAGATGTCAAGACGCCTCCTCAAGGCCACCAGGTACTGCACCGCGCCGTCGTGGATGTCCCGGGCTATCCTGGCCCGCTCTTCTTCCTGTGCGAGGTTGGCCACGGCCAGATATTCGCGCATGCGCTCGGCTCGCGACCTGGACTGGCTGAGTTCCTGGCCTTGCCTCACCAATTGCTCTTTGAGGCGGTTCTCAGTGGAGGGGTCCCGGGCAATCCCTTGATGCCTGTACAAGTCGAAGTCCCGGTAAACAAGAGAGGCCCTCACCAGCAACGTGGCGTACTCGCCGTCCTTGCGCTGGATGACCCATGAGTACTCCACGTTCCTCTCTCTCCGGGAAGCGGCTTTCTTGACCTGAGCCGTGGTCTCTGCCCAGGACTCAGCCGTGACGAACTCTCCAAAGTAGCTGCCTATCATCTCGTCAGGCTCATAGCCAAGGATGTCCCGGCACGCGGGGTTCACATATAAAAACCGCCCGCCCCGGTCCAAGATGAACACCATGTCCTGAGCGTTCTCGGCGAACATCCTGTACTGCTCATCTGAACGCCTGAGGCTCGCCAAGAGCTGGGCCCTGTCCGCGATTATCGACGCGTGCCCCGCCACTGCCATCAGGAGTTCGGGCTGGAGTCTGAGGAGAGCCTTGCTGCTCCCGGCGAGGAGGACGAAGCCCGTCACATCCTCGGTGGATACCATGGGCACGACGGCCATCGCCTCAAAGGGCGTCTCGCCCAGCACCGGATCCGTGTGCCCTCCTTCGATGACCAGGGGCTTGTCCGGGGTCTGGAGGACCGA
>CAZYFG010000139.1:0-225 GCA_964646835.1 uncultured Eubacteriales bacterium
GAGGACTTCGGAAGCACCCCAAGACCTGAAGCACCCCAAGACCTGAGGCACCCCGAGAGACCCGAACCAGTCAAGTTGGCAACAAGCGAAGCAATCGGAAGGGGAAATCGAGATGATGGTCGTCACCGGAGCCCCCGGACACCTGGGCAATAACCTGGTCAGGCTGCTCTTGGAGAGAGGCGAGAAGGTCCGGGCGATGGCGCTCACAGGTGAGGACCCAACTCC
>CAZYFG010000139.1:240-2807 GCA_964646835.1 uncultured Eubacteriales bacterium
GGACTCAACGTAGAGGTTGTCGAGGGGGATGTCCGTGATCCCGAGACCCTGGACAAAGCATTTCGAGGCGCTGACACCGTCTTCCACCTGGCGTCCATCATAAGCCTGCTTCCCGGTCGGTCCGAGCTCCTTGAGCAAGTCAACGTAAGAGGCGCGCGGAATGTTGCAGAGGCCTGCTTACGGTCCGGCGTGAGGCGGTTGGTATATACATCGTCCATACATGCCCTTGTTGAGCCTCCTCACGGGACGGGAATCGACGAGAGCACCGGATGCGACCCGTCGAGAGTGAGCATGGAATATTCCAAGACCAAAGCAAGAGGAACGCTTGAGGTGCTGGATGTGATAGGCAGGGGCCTGGACGGAGTCATCGTATACCCCAGCGGCGTGATCGGTCCCAACGACTTTAAGCCGTCCGAAGTGGGCCAGATGATACTCGATTTCGTCCGCGGACGCCTCCCGGCCACCATAGATGGAGGCTACAATTTCGTGGATGTCAGGGACGTAGCCTACGGACACATCTTGGCAGCCGAACGAGGGAGGATGGGGGAAGGCTACATCCTCGCCGGCGAGTGGATCTCCGTTACCGACGTGCTGCAGGAGGTAGGAGCGGTCGTAGGCCGAGCGGTCCCGAGATGGAAGGTGTCGCCTACCACGGCGAGCGTGGTCGCCAAAGCGCTCACTTCGCTCAGCAGGATGACGGGGAAGAAGCCCCTGGTGAGCGCGGATATGGTAGAAGCGCTGCTCAGCAACTCCTTCGTGTCGAGCACGAAGGCGCAGACCGAGCTGGGCTTTGCGCCGAGGCCTATCAGGCAGTCCATCAGGGATACCGTCCGGTGGTTTCAGGAGCAGGGGATCGTGTGAGCCGGTCCGGGGATGCCTTTGTCCGTCGGGAGCGCGGGGCTACGGACGCCGGACGAAGGCCCTTCCGCTACCCGCAGGAAGTGCTAGATAGGCACTGACCGACCTGCATTTTCTGTACCAAGCTTCCTTGGCTTCCGGCCCGAGGTGTAGGTCTGACTTTCTTTGACTATCATTCCGTGTGCCTCGGCCTTGCCCGCGCCGGCAAGAACTCCCAGACGACCGTCGGCCTTCGTACATTTTCTGCTAGATGGCTAGCCCCGAGCCTTCCTCAGCCTCTCGTCCACCTCATGCACCAGAGCCTGCTGATCTCGCCACCACAACTGGCTCCGTTGGGCGTCCAGGGCCTCGACTGGCTTGCCATGCTGCTCGATCCAGGTATAGTACTTGAGATTCAGCCAGCGTTCCCGGTTCAGCACGGTGCCCTCCTGGATGTAGTCGAGCCCGGCTTTCATGAAAATGCCGTAGTGGCGGTTCCGGGCCTTGGCAGCGTCAAACGGGCCGAACTGCTCGGTAATCTGGGCCATTACCGAGTGGTATCGGTCAATGGCGTCGGTGAAGACCGTGACCACGACGTCATCGGGATCCATCTCGTAGAACTTGGCCGTCTTTATGGCGCCGAGCAGGTTGCACACTCCGGAGATCCCGACGATCTCCGAGAGTGTCTGCGCGGCGGAAGGATCGATGCCCAGTTCGTTAACCAGGAAATCCACTCCGACCGGGTCCGTCAGGAGCTGAAGCCCGAGCTTGCATTCCATGTCATCGATGCACATGAGGGCATCCATGTTCTTGACGTTGTGTATCCAGGTTACATGCTTGTCGCCGATCCCCTGGATGTCGTGGTCCCCATAGCCGTTCGAATACAAGGTGGGACACTGGATCGGCTCCAATCCGACGATCCTCGAACCGTGAAAGACCTGCTTAAGCCGGTCTCCCGCCGCTATGGAGCCAGCGGAGCCCATCGCGGAGACGAATGCCGAGCAGTATCCCCTGCCTACGCCGATCTTCTGCAGTTCTTCCATGAGTTCCACCACCGTGTTGCCGGTGCAGTAGTAGTGGAAGCGGTAGTTGGCCATGGCGTCGAACTGGTTGAGTATCACCGTGTTTGGTTCTCGGGATAGCTCTTTGCACTTGTCGTAGATCTCCTTGACGCTGGACTCGCAGCCTGGGGTTTTCACGTATCTGGCGCCGTAGCTCTCGATGAGTTCGAATCTCTCGCGGCTCATGAGTTCGGGGAGTACCACCAATGTATCGTAGCCCATCCTCCGCCCGGCCCAGGCGCCTCCGATCCCGTAGTTCCCCGTCGACGGAAACACTACGGTGTGCACTCCGGGGCGGATCGCTCCTGCTAGCTGGGCTTCCATTGTCACCGAATAGGTGGGACCCACTTTGTGCGAGCCTGTGGGGAAGCCGGCGGCATAGAGCGCCACGATGTTCGCATCGACGCCGGTCAACTCCCTGGGCACTACGAAGTAGCGGATCTGGTCACAGGCGTCGCGCCACGAGATATTGTAGAGATTCACCTTGTCCAGGGGGTCCTTCTCGAGTGCGTCCAGAGCTTCGGCCCGAACCCTCGGGTCAATAGAGCTCGGATGCAGCATCTCCTCGTACGTGGGTCCCCAGACCAGACTGGGTTCCCGAAAGGATTCACTTGCCATGCCAGTCCCTCTCCTTTCTCCGGCCCTCATTGCTCATGGCCGACGAGGTCG
>CAZYFG010000139.1:2942-4860 GCA_964646835.1 uncultured Eubacteriales bacterium
GCGGCCGCAGGCATCAAGCCTTAACCCTTCCGCTCCTTCTCACCTTGATAGGGTACCGGTACGTATTGGACAGACGGTCGGTTCTGGGGAGGCTGCGGGTACAAGTCCATGAGCCGGTAGATCTCCTCGGGCATCTCGGCGCAGATAGGAGGGAAGCCCAGTTTGCTGAGTTCCTCGCAAGTGAGGGGATAGTCGTGTGTCCACTGGCCGGAAGTGAGCTTCTGGGCGAGTTCCAGCGCCTTGTCTCTCTCAAACCTCTGGGCAAGCATATCGGCAACGGTTTGGGTTACCTGTTTTACCGCCTTTTCTGCCATATCTGCCAGCATGATCGTCTCGTCGTCTATGTCTTTCCGTTCCTTCTCCTTCATGACCCTGAGGATTGACGCAGCGGCGTACTTGCCGACCTGGGGGTCAACCGGACCGAGGACGGCATTGGGGTCCATCGCGATTTCATCGGCGGAGAGCGCGATCAGAGTCCCACCCGACATGGCGTAGTGAGGGACGAACACGGTCACTTTCGCTTTGTGGCGAAGGAGTGCCCGGGCTATCTGCTCGGACGCCAGGACCAATCCGCCCGGAGTATGCAGGATGATGTCAATCGGCATGTCGTCAGGCGTCATCCGGATAGCCCTCAAGACCTGCTCGGAGTCTTCTATGTTGATGTAGCGGGAGATCGTGAGGCCGAGGAAGCTCAGGGATTCCTGACGATGGATGAGGGTAATGAGCCTCGACCCGCGCTTTCTCTCAAGTGCGCGTATGATGCTCACTCTTGAGGAGTCCAGTTGCTTTCGTTGTATGAGCGGCATGACCATTGATATCAGGAAGAAGGCCCAGATGATTATGGAGAAGTCCATGCGGCGCATCACTCCCTTGAGACGGCGTCGAGGATACCTGGTAACCGTATGATACTACAAGATGCGGCGAGAAGGACCAGAGTTCGCTGGGCAGGCCAGACTGCCCCGTCAAGCCAAGCCCCGGAGTCTGACTTGAAAACTACAACCTCACCCTCAAAAAGCTCAATATTCTAATACAATCCATGAAACCTGATCGCCGTCTTGTGCGTAAAGGTTTCATGGAGGTGGTTCAATGGAATCGCTGGTTGTCAGCGACCTCACCAAGACCTTTCGTGAGAAGAAGCGCGTCGTGGAGGCCGTGAAGAACGTTTCGTTCTCCGTTGGAGAGGGCGAAATGGTGGGCCTTCTCGGACCCAACGGCGCGGGAAAGACCACGACAATCAAGTGCATCCTCGGGCTGGTGAAGCCCGATTCGGGCCGGATAGAGGTGGAAGGCGTCGATGCCCGGAGGGAAGCGTGCAAGTCCGCTGCGAAGCTGGCGGCCGTCCTGGAAGGGGCCCGCAATACATACTGGCGACTCACGGTCTGGGAGAATGTCGTGTACTTCGCAGGGATCCATGGGATATCGGTGTCACGCGGGGGCGAGTACTTCAAATATCTCCTCAACGTCCTCAAACTCGAAGACCAAAAGGACGTGGAGGTCAGAAAGCTCTCAAGCGGCTACAAGCAGAAGACCGCGGTCGCGTGCGCTCTGGCTAAGCGGACCCCCATCGTGTTTCTCGACGAGCCGACCCTGGGTCTCGATGTCGAAGCCAGCCACGACCTCAGGGAGGCCCTCCGGAAGCTCCAGTCCGAAGAGGGAAGGACCATCGTCATCTCGAGTCACGACATGAAGGTCATTCAGGATGTCTGCAGTCGCGTCATCATCATCTCCAGGGGCAGGATTGTCACGGACGAAAAGATCCCTGACCTCCTCACGCTGTTCGCAGCCAGGAGATACAAGGTTGTCATTTCCCAAAACGGCGATACCGAGGCCATCCGCATGGCTGAAGCCGGAGCCCTGGAGCGCTTCCCGGGGTGCGAGATCAGGCGGAATCCTCAGACGGTCGAGGTGTTCGTGAGCC
>CAZYFG010000139.1:4870-5834 GCA_964646835.1 uncultured Eubacteriales bacterium
GCCTTTCGGACGGCAGGCAGATATACGAGCTGGTGGAAGTCATGAGGACTTCCGGTGTATCCATCGAGACGATTACCCAGGAGGAAGTCGACCTGGAGAAGGCGTTCCTTGAGGTCGTTCGGAGGGAGGCCCAAGCATGTGGATAGTCGTGATTAAGTCATGCTGGGTCAAGGCGTACAAGCTGATGACCCGTTACCTTTTCAACATGCTGTCGGGGTTTGTCACTTTCTACATCGTATTCGCCCTCCTCTTCTTTGGAGCGAAGAACATAGGGGGAGGCGTGATGGACCTGGGGGATACCCTGGAGGGGATGTTCGCCGGGTACCTCACGTGGATGCTGGCCATGATGGGCAGCACCGAACTTGCATGGAACGTCACCAACGAGGCACAGACCGGTACCTTTGAGCAGCAATATCTGTCGCCCGTCGGTTACCGGTGGATCGCCGTCTTCACCGAGTCCTTCAACTTCGTCTACAACGTATCTTTGGTCTTTCTCATCGCCATTGTCATGGCGGTCACTACGGGGCAGAAGATACATCTCCATCTTGGCAGCACGTTGCCGATCATGCTTTCTGTGTATGTTCAGGCAACCGGACTGGGGTTAGCCCTTGCCGGGCTCGCCCTCATATACAAGAGAGTCCAGTCGTTCTTCCAGGTGGTCCAGTTCCTCATGATCGGCTTCTTCTTCGTCCCTTGGGACAGGTTCCCGTGGGCAAGGTGCCTACCGCTGGCGGCGAGCCAGAGGATGTTACAGCGCATAATCATGGACGGCGACAAGATATGGCATTTGCCGGCCTCTGACCTCATCCTCGTCCTCTGCGTAACTGTGGCTTACGTCGCCTTGGGCGCCGCGGCGTTCGCCCTGGCTGAGTCGAAGGCGAGGGAGCGGGGAGTTCTCGGACAGTACTAGAAGACCAACAGGATACGCGATGGGCCGAGAGGGTTCTCAGCCTAGACTCCCACG
>CAZYFG010000140.1:0-1715 GCA_964646835.1 uncultured Eubacteriales bacterium
TCCCCAGAAAACCCGTATACTCCTTGACCCTTGCCACGAAATCGGCCGACTTGACCAGCCCTCCAGTCAGGACCACGGCGTCGGGCCTTTCGGGATAGCTGGCCGCCATGGCGCAGATCTCCTGGGCTACGCGATATGCCATGGCCTGCCATACAACTCCCGTACGACTGTCTTCCTTGGCCCTCTCTTCGACAACCCGGGCATCTTTGGTCCCCGCGTAAGCCGACATGCCCGACTCAGATGTAAGCCGGCGCCTGAGGTCCCGGCCACCGGACTCCTTCCAGAGGTCCAGCAGGAAGAGGGCAGGCAGCGTCCCGGCCCTCTCGACCGTGAACGGGCCTTCCTCATTTGAGTTGTTGGCGTCCCGCATGGCCCCCCGGTAGAACGGGCAGATTGAGAACCCGCTTCCCAGGTGCGCGACGACCAGGTAGAGGGCCTCCAGGGGTTTTCCCAAGTCCCTTGACGCCCGTCTCGCCGACGCCCGTATGTTCAGGGCGTGCAAGAGGCTCTTCCTGGGGATCGAAGGGATTCCGGAAAGCCTTGCTTCGGTCCCGTACTCGTCCACTGAAACAGGGTCGACGATGAACGAAGGGATCTCTCCTCTTTGAGACAGCTCCCAGGCCATGAGGCCTCCCAGATTGGACGCGTGCCGGCCTCCGACTTCTTCCCTGAGGTCAGCGATCATTGCCTCATTCACCGGGTAGGTCCCTGACCGCACCGGTCTTAGGAGACCTCCTCGCGCCACGATGCCCGTGAGCGAATGAGGGGCTAGGGACCGCTCCTCCAGGAATCGCCTGACCAGTTCAACCCTGTGAGGAAGCTGGGCGATTATGTCTCGGGATGCCGCCCAGGGTGCGCCGGTATGGTCGAGCGAAGCGTTCGTCACGGCTTCTTGATCCCGGTAGAGAGCCAGCTTCGTCGACGTCGAGCCGGGATTTATGACCAGCACGAGGTGCTCCGTCAAGGTCCCTTCTCCTTCTACGCCATGGTTGCTTTGAGCTTTGTGACTCCGGCGATCCGTTCCTCTACCATCCGGGTCGCGGCCATTTCGGTGTTCACGCCTTCACGCTTCGAAATCGCGAAAATGGTCTTGAGAAGAGCGGGTATCCTCTCAACCTTCAGCCTGGCCCGCTCCCTGTTGAACCCAAGAAGCTCGTCGGCCACCTGGATCACGCCGCCGGCGTTGACGACGTAATCGGGAGCGTACAGGATACCTCGCCTGTAGAGCCTCTCGGCGTCCTCGGGAGTAGCCAGCTGGTTGTTGGCTCCGCCGCAGACAATCTTGCACTTTAGGAGCGGTATGGTCTTTTCGTTGATGACGGCGCCCAGCGCGTTGGGCGACAACACATCGGCCTCGACCGACAATATCTCGTCGGGCTTCACGTAGGTGCCCCCGACCTCGGCGGCGATCGAGCGGGCAATGTCTTCCCGCACGTCTGTGAGGACGACCGAGGCCCCGGCTTCCCGGAGGTGACGGCAGAGCTTGGAGCCCACCTTCCCGACACCCTGGACGGCCACCTTCACGCCCTTAAGGTCCTCTTTTCCGGTTGTCTCCTTAATGCAGGCTTTGATCCCGAGGAAGACACCGTACGCGGTGAGGACGGAGGTATCCCCGCTGCCGCCGTATTCCACAGGGAGCAAGGGGTTCAAGATGCCGTTTTCGGCAAACACTTTGCGAGCGTATTCGGGAAAGGCTGCGGTTTCATCAAGTTCAG
>CAZYFG010000140.1:1725-5832 GCA_964646835.1 uncultured Eubacteriales bacterium
GAGCCCCACCACATACTTGGTCTCCGATCCAACATCCACAAAATCCGTTGAGTAGGTGCCGACATCGGTGCCGGTTATGAAACGGCCCTTCAGTCCTTCGATGAACCTCCCGTACGCACGAAGAAGAATCTCGTCTTTGTCTTTCTCCGGGTCTCCCCAGATGATCCCCTTGACGCCGCCGTGGTTGAGGCCGCTTGCCCCGGACTTCAGAGTCATGCCCTTGGAGAGCCTCAGGGCGTCGGTCACGGCCTCCTCCTCTGATGCGTAAGGGTACATTCTGGTGCCACCCAGAGGCGGCCCCAGGGTGGAATCATGGAACGCTACAATGGACTTCAGTTTGCCTCCCGCTTTGTCTCTCAGGAACATGACTTGCTCATGCCCTTCTGCGGCCATCTTCTTGAACAGGTCCAAGCGCATCCCTCCACGAGTTCATCTCAATCTCATGAGATAAGCAAGACGCATGCCAAGAGATCGACCGGGTTGTCCGCCGGTCCGGCATCCGGCACACGCCGTGAGTTCTCGCTTAGCAGCGGAAAAGTGCGCGGTGTGTTCCCGGAGGCAGGACGGCACCCTCCGGGGAGACGTGCAAGATCCTGCGTATATGCAAGACGCTGCACGCACCGGCCGTCACTCGGGGTAAGAGGTCACCGGATCCCTTCCGCCGGGACCGCCTCAAGGGCTTCCTCCATCCGGTAGCGATCGAGTTTGTTGTAAAGACTCCTCACGCTGATACCCAAGAGCCTCGCAGCCTCGGTCTTGTTGTTGGCGGTCTTCTGAAGGGCAGAGATGATAGCCGAACGCTCGGCGTTCTCAACCGCGTCCCTGAGGTTAGCCAAGAGGCTCCCGGGCACGGAACCGCCCGATTCCATCTCCCGCGCAGAGTGTCTGCCGAATCTCTCTCCGCTTACCATCATCGGAGGCAGGTGCTCGGGCATTATGACCGTGTCCTGGAACCTCATGTTCATCATGGCCCTGCCGAGCACGTTCTCCAGCTCTCGTACATTGCCCGGCCACCTGTAGGCCTTGAACACCTCCATCGCCTGGGGGCTCACGCTTTCCACGGATCGCCCGTACTCCTGGTTGAGTTTCTTGAGGAGCCGGTCGCAGAGGAAAGGCAGGTCATCCGTCCGCTGCCTGAGGGGCGGGATGAAGATGGGGATCACGTTCAAGCGGTAGTAAAGGTCCTCCCTGAAGCGTCCCTCTGCCACCAGTTGCTCCAGGGGGACGTTGGTTGCGGCGATCACGCGCACGTTCACGGGAGTGGGCTTGGAGTCGCCGACCCTGACAATCTCCTTTTCCTGAAGCACCCTCAAGAGATTGGCCTGGAGCGCGAGGTTCATCACCCCGACCTCATCCAGGAACAGCGAACCTCCCTCGGCCTCTTCGAACAGGCCCTTCCGGCCTCCCCGCTTGGCGCCGGTAAACGCGCCGTCAACATAACCAAACAGCTCCGACTCGAGGAGGCTCTCGCTCAAGGCCGCGCAGTTCACTCTCACGAACGGCTTGTTCCTCCTGGGCGAGGCGTTATGGATGGCGTGGGCGAAAAGCTCCTTGCCCGTCCCGCTCTCCCCGCGGAGGAGGACCGTGGCCGTGGTCGGGGCTACTCTCCGCGCCTGTTCCACGGCCTGTGAAACCAAAGGGTTCACCGAAACCACTTCGTCGAATGTGTACTTGGCCTCCAGCTGCCTAACGATCTTCTTCATGCGGTCCAGTTCTTCGGTGAGCCGCATGATCTCAGATACATCCCGGACTATCCCGACGCTGCCCTTTAGCTCATCGCCTACGAAGACCGGGTCAACCGTGACCACAACCTGCCTGCGCATGGGTCCCACTCTCATGGGCACGTTTTTCACGGGCTGCCTGGTCCTCAGGACCTGCATGTGCATGCTGGGGCCTTCGGCGATATCCACGGTGGCAGGTTTCCCTATCACGTCCTTCTCGGTAAGCCCCGTGAGTCTGGTGTACGCCTGGTTGATCATGAGGCCGTTGCCGTTGGCGTCCGCCACCGATATGGCGTCTTGGGTGGCCCCGATTATCGCGGTAAGAAAGGACTGTATCTCCCTAAGGTTGGTGATCTCTTCCGCCAGTTTCTGCACTTCGGTGAGGTCCCGGAAGACGGCCACTGCCCCAACGACGTTTCCCTTTTCGTCACGGACGGGTACCCTGTTGGTGATGATCTCGGTCGTCCCTACAGACTGCCTCTGGTTGAGCTGGGCTTCGCCGGTGAGCAATACTTCGTCCAGTCTGGTGGTGGCTATCACTTCCCGGACATGAACGCCCATTACGTCCGCGGCTTTCTTGCCCAGTATCTTCTCTGCGGAAGGGTTGAACACAAAGATGCGACCGGCGGCATCCACCGCCACGATGGCGTCGTGAGTGGCGTTCAGAATGAGGTCAAGCAGTCTGACTCGTGCAGAATCCTGCATAAAAAGCACCTCCGCCTGTGTTTTCGACAGGCGGAGCGTGTAGTCCTCTAATCTGCAAAAAACTGCACACTACTTGCGAACACAAACCACGAAGGCAGAACCCGGGATCAAGCTCCGAGCCGAAGTCTGTCGGCCACCATGGCGATGAACTCGGACTTGGTCGGTTTGCCTTTCTCTTGACTGATGGTGTGACCGAATACTCTCTGGATGAACTCCATGTTGCCCCTGTCCCACGCGACCTCGATGGCATGGCGTATTGCCCTTTCCACCCGGCTGGGAGTAGTGGTGTACTTCTGGGCAATAGAAGGATACAGTTCCTTGGTAATCTTGGACAACAGATCGACCCGGTCCACAACCATGATGATGGCGTCACGCAGATACAGATAGCCCTTGATGTGAGCAGGGATACCCAGTTCGTGCATGATGGTGGTCACGCGGGTATCCTGGTTCCTGTCCCTTTCCCTCACGGTCGGGGTGGGCCTTGAAGTGACGCCGTCCTTGGACCAGAGCTGCCGGAGCCTCTCCGTCAGGATGCTGAGATCGAAGGGCTTAAGTATGTAGTAGTCCGCCCCCAGTTCCACAACCCTGTGGGTTATCGATTCCTGGCCAAACGCGGTAAGCATCACGATTTTCGGGCGCGAGGACGCGTCCTCTTTTGAGAGCCGCTCTAAGACACCTATTCCGTCCAGATAGGGCATGATGATGTCAAGGACCACTACGTCGGGCCTAAGCTCCTGGATCGCCTCGAGGGCTTCCACCCCGTTGTAGGCCACGCCTGCGACCTCGATGTCATCCTGCTTTTCCAGATACTCGCGAAGCAGACCCACGAACTCTTTGTTGTCGTCGACTACAAGGACCCGCATTTTCCGCATCCAGTGACTCCCCCTGATTTCGCGACGATAACACCAGCCGCGTGTTCTTACAATCTATTCCAGCACAAATCTTACCATCTCGACCATCTAGTTGACAATATAGGCCTACAAGGAAATGGAAGAAACTGGTTGTCCTTCGCGTGGCTGCGTTCGCCGCCGGGGCTTTTTGCGGGGAAAGCTAAAGCATGTGGCCGCTTCTTACGACTAGTACTACGACTCACAGGCCGCGAACACGGAATCAGGCTCGCCGAATGAGGTGTTGGCATGACCGAAGGCTCCAAGGAACTCGAGGGACTGGTTCAGGAGGTGGAGAGCCTGAGGCAAAGGCTCACGGGCTTGGTGGCGTCGGGACGCTCCATGCAGGACACGGAAGTGCTGGGGCTCTCGCGCGAAGTCGACAGATGCCTGAACCGGATCTACCGGCTGTCACCCTCTCCGCTCCATTTGGGAGCCGTCCGGGCAAAGGCGGCCTCGGCTTCTATCCCCGAGGACACGTTGGCGCCGCTCAGCATGTAGGCGCTGCGCGCCATCCACTCGGCGAACGTGCCATATCCCCTGGCAGGATCGTTGACCAAGACGTGCGTGATCGCCCCCACCAGGTATCCGTCCTGTATGATTGGACTGCCGCTCATCCCCTGCACGATCCCGCCCGTTATGGAAAGGAGCCTCGGGTCGGTAACTCTCACCACAAAACCTTTTGATGGGTTACTGGACCCGGTGAAGATCTGCTCGATCTCGACGGTGTACTTCTCGATTGACATGCCCTCAAGGGTGGTCAGCAGGACAGCCTCGCCCATCCGGACCCTCCC
>CAZYFG010000141.1:0-5765 GCA_964646835.1 uncultured Eubacteriales bacterium
TGTATTTCGGGCTCCTCCTGTTGCCTCTGGCAGCTTTCATATTCCCGGTGCCCTATACGAGCGCCCTTGTGCTCAAGACCCTTGGAAGAGAGCCGAAGTCTTGGGTCAAGACTCCCAGGTCAGAGGAGGGCCGCGTCGCAAGCTGAGCAAAGAAGGAAACGTCTCGCTCTGTGCCTAACACCTCATGTCGACACTTGAAGACAAGGGAGGGAAGAGCCCCCGGGCTCTCTCATCGTGAACTGGAACATAGTCGTATCCACCTTCGTAGCGGTCTTCTTCGCCGAACTCGGGGACAAGACCCAGCTCTCGACCATGATGTTGGCGTCCTCCAAGAAGGCGCCGGCCAGCGTGTTTGTGGGATCGGCCGTCGCCTTGGTGTTGTCCTCGCTTATCGGGGTGCTGGTGGGCGATACCCTCTACCGGGTTGTGCCTGCCCACATAATCCGCTACGCTGCCGGTGCCGGCTTTCTGGTGATCGGGGCCCTCATCTTGTTCGGCAAGATATAGGGGCCTATAGTTCCGCCGGCAGGGCCCGGGCAAACTTGTTCGTGGAGTATTAGGGGTATATAATGTTCTAGAGTGCGCCCGTAGCTCAAACGGATAGAGTGTTGGCCTCCGGAGCCAGAGGTTGCGCGTTCGATTCGCGCCGGGCGCACCAAAATCTTAGAGCAAACATTTTGTCCCCGAAAACAGGAGGGCCCGCCATTGAGATCCGATCCAACCCACGGCGCTTCGCGTATTGCCGTCTTTGTGGACGGTTGGAACTTCAAGTACGCTACCTACGATTCATTCTCCATCCATGTAGACTTCGTGAAATTGCTGAAGACCTTGGTGAAAGACGACATCCTGATTAGGGCTTACTTCTACACCGGAGAATGGACAACGGACAGCATTGAGCAGTACGTCAAGCTGTCAGGAAACCCCGACCCCGTGGGCCTGAGAGAAGACCTGGAGGGCCAACGTCGCCGGTCCCAGTCGTTCCACCGGTTCCTCAACCGGAATGGCTACATGGTCGTCCGAAAGCCGCTCAAGGTGTTTGCGGGGGGCGCAATCAAGGCTGACCTTGACCTGGAGCTCGCCATCGACATGCTCTCTCTGGTCGATAGATGCGACAAGTACGTCCTCTGTTCTGGAGACGGCGACTTCGTACCGCTCGTGAAGGCTGTTGCCCAGAGGGGCGTGAGGATCCAGGTGCTCTCCACCCAGCACCCCGACGCCTACGCCCGGTGCAACTTCAAGGCGGCCGACGAACTCGTTGACGCGGCAGACGAGTTTCTTGAGATCTACGATCTCCTGAACGAGATAAAGCGGTCGCCGTCTGAGCGCAATCCCTAGGCCCTCGTCAGGGCTCAATCACTTCTATGAGGGACGACGCGGCTATCTGGTCGCGGACAATGTCTGGGAGATGTACTGGAAACACCGGGTCTTTGGCACCGGTGATTGCGTCGAAAATCCTCCTGCCGACGGCCGGATGGAGATAGATGAGTTCAACCGAAGCGCTGGATTCTTTGTCTGACCCTGCCTTGCCGGTCTCTCTCAAGACGGCCCTTATGACGCATCGCTCTCCTCCGGCGCCGTGCTCTTCTCTAAGGAGGTAGCTCGCGGTGAACTCGCGGCCTTCCACGGAAAACGATCGGGTGCATTCCTTGATGGTCTTGTCCTCGGCCATTCAGTATCTCCTGCCTTTTCCAAGGTGCGTGGGGGGAGGAGTTCTTTGGAGTTCCTGTGGATACCCTTGTGGACAAGGAAGAATCGTTCGACCGCCGGCGACACAATGGTACTACTTAACCCATGTACGGCCGGGGGCCGCCTGACACAATCACAGCCCCGGGACGGTTCTACCAAAAGCTTCCGGTCGAATTGGATCGATTGGAGACGAAGGGATCCATGGAGAGCCTCGAATCCTGAAGCTTCGTGGTGTTTGACTGAGTCCGTCCCCCTGGGCATACTAGGACGGATGTGACGAAGCTTGTGGCTAGGAGGGAAGCACTCTTCATGCAACACGCATCGCGGGAACGGAAGTATCTTGCCACGCTGGTATTGTGCGCGCTGATCGCCCTCTCATTGTTCGTGCCGGCCTGCGGCCCGAAGGTCTTCAACGATGGTACGTATACAGGGATTTCGCAGGGAGATTCCCATGGCTACGCCGTTGCCGAAGTGAGGATGCAGAAAGACAAGATCGCGTCTGTGAAACTGACCGAGATGACCGAGCTCGGCGAAGAGAAGGACTATGCCACCTATCCGTGGCCCAAGTCCAAAGAGGCCAAAGACACGCTCGAGAAGGCTTTTGTGGGGCGCCAGGACCAGAACGTCGATGTCGTCGCTCAAGCGACCGGCTCATCCAACAAGTTCAAGGAAGCGGTCGGGTTCGCGCTGGAGAAAGCCAGGAAGAAGCCCACCGTGACTTCCACCTACTTCGAGGGAACGTTTATGGGGAGGTCCAAGGCCGATGCCCAGGGCTGGGGCGTGGCCTGGGTGACCATTCAGGGCGACAAGATAACCGAAGTCGAAGTTGAGGATGTGACCGCCGAACGCGAGTTCAAGGATTGGGCTACGTACAGCTGGACGCCTGCGGTGGAGGCGAAGGCGGAGATGCCCAAGAGGTTCGTCGCGGCGAACTCCGCGACGGTTGACGCCTATACCGGGGCGACAGGCAGCTCCACCAAGTGGATGGAGGCAGTGGCTGCGGCTCTCGCGGCCGCGAAGGTGAGGTAACTCGGGGCCGCGAACCGCGAGAACAGGCGTGAAATGGGACCGGGCGGCCGGTCCCATTTCGGTTCTTCCTAAGCTCCGGCCTTGTGCTATAATCCATGTATGTAATCGCCTCGAAAGGATGGGTTCTACACAATGGCCAAAGTCTCGGTAGATAAGGATCTCTGCATTGGTTGTGGCCTCTGCGCCGACACTTGCCCCGATGTATTTGTTTTGAGCGATGATGGAAAGGCCGAGGTCAAGAGCGCCGAAGCCGCCAACGCCAACCTTCCCTGCGCCAAGGACGCTGCCGCGACCTGCCCCACCGAAGCGATCAAAGTTGAGGAATAGTCGGGCTTTCGGTCCCGAAACGAAGTTCTGAAGAATGCCAGGTCTCTTTCGGGAGCCCTGGCATTTTGCTAAGGGGGAGAACGATGGACGCCGAGAAGCTGCATAGAGAGTCAATCGTCATAGATGGTCACTGTGATACCATCCTGAGCGTTCTTGGCAGGTTCGGGAGGCAAGGATACCAGAAAAGAGACTTCTTCGCCCGCAACGAGACCGGCCACATAGACCTTCCTAGACTCAAGGAAGGCGGCATCACGTGCCAGGTGATGGCCGTTTATATCGAGCCCCAGTATAAGCCCGCCAGGTCTGCCAGAAGGGCGATGGAGGCGCTGGACGCCTTACACGGGCTATTCGAGGAGTCCGAGGATTTCCGCCTGGCGACTCGCGCGGGAGATATTGAGGAGGCGAAATCTCAGGGGAAGACGTGCGCCCTCCTGAGCATCGAAGGTGGGGAGGCCGTTGAGGGGAGTCTGAGTCTCCTCCGCGGGTACTACCGTCTGGGTGTCAGGGCAATGGGTCTCACCTGGAACCAGCGGAACGACATAGCCGACGGAGTCGGCGAGAAGTCCGCAGGGTCAGGCCTCACCGACTTCGGCATTTCCCTGGTCAAGGAAATGGAACGCATCGGAATGCTTGTTGATGTTTCTCACCTCTCCGAGAGCTCGTTCTGGGGCGTGGCCAAAGTAGCCGAGCGGCCCTTCATCGCGTCTCATTCCAACTGCAAGGCGGTGGCGTCCAACCGGAGGAATCTTACCGATGAGCAGATCGAGGCGCTTGCCAAGAAGGGCGGAGTCATCGGAGTCGTGTTCTGCCCGGCCTTCGTCGATGACAACCGCGACAATGTCTCTCTCAAGCGCATCTGCGACCACATCGACCACCTGAAGTCCGTGGCAGGCGTAGATCATATCGGCCTGGGCTCAGACTTCGATGGGTACGGCTCTCCTCTTGGAGGACCGGACGCTCCCAAGGTCGTCATGAAGGACGTCAGCGAGATGCCCAAGATTACAGAGGAGCTGGTCTCAAGAGGCTACACCGAGGAGGAGATAAAGAAGATCCTCGGAGGGAACTGGCTGAGGGTTTACAGAGAGGTCTTGGGTTAGGTTTCGAGTAACCACGATTGTTTGAAAGAATCAGTCAAGACCTCCCGAGTTCCGTGCATTCGGCCAAGACCTTCATGTAGCCGAACGCTTTTCTAACGACCTCCGCAGTCGCCTCTTCAGGGCGGCCGGGCAGGAAGCTGCCGCATACGGCCAGCGCGAAGGGGCGGTCCGGAGCCGGGTAGATTATCCCGGCGTCCACTGACAGGTGGCCCAAGCCCCCGGGCTTGTTGGCTCTCTTGACGCCCTCCGGCAACCCCAGGGTGAACGGCCCGCTCTTGGGCAGGGAGAGAAGAGAGAGCACGTCTTCCGCCACGTCTTCCGCCACTCCGTCCCTCTCCTGGATTTTGGCCACCAGTGAAGCCAATTCGCCCGGCGTGGAGACATTCTCGTTTCCGCGCCTCGCCGCCTCGTAGTCCATCATCTTGCGGCGAAGCGAGGTTTTCTGAAGGCCCAGAGACCTCATGGTCTCGTTCACAAAATCCATGGTGGCGAGATCGATGCAGATGTTGGTGGCGGTGTTGTCCGAGAGGGATATCATGAGGGCCGCCACGTCGCGGACCGCCAGATCGGCCTTGTAGGAGAAGTGGCCCAGCACGCCGCTTCCGCCGACCTTATCCTCATCTTCAACCGCCACTCTCTGGGACCAGTCGATGCCTCCCCGGCGAACCCTGATGGCGAGACCGAGCAGGATGGCGATCTTGATTGTGCTGGCTGTCGGAAACAGCACGTCCTCCCGGAAACCGGCCTTTCGTCCTGTCCTAAGGTCGCGGATCGAGTAACCCATGACGCCGGGTTGCTCACAAGCCTCTTGGAGATCACGGGCCATCTTGCTCCAGAGCAAATCGATGGATTTCTCGCTCATGGTTATCCCCCGGTCGGGGGTTCATCTCCTTTCTTGGGAGAGACCGTTTGTTCTCCCTTCCGCTCGACAGTGCCATCTCGCGTTGTCTCCCGCAGATTCTTCTTTGGAGAGACGACATCCTGCCGGAGCTCTTCCACAAAAAGGGCTTTGCAAAAGGCGGCGCAAAAAGGCGATGATCCTGAAAAGAAGCGCCGGGTAGCGCCTTGCAGATTGGAACGAACCCGGGCGCTCCGGCGTCTTAGCGGATAGCCAGACTAGAGAACACACACCGGAGAAGAGCCAATGTCCATTGGCCCCAGGGCCTCAAGAAAAAAGAGAAGACCCGGCCTTCTGTGGCCACTCGTTATGCTTACCCTGATGTCGATCGGGGTGGCTTTGGCGTTGCCTTCTTTTCTTTACGTCGAAAAGCCTCCGGCTTCGCGCCCGGACCTAATCTTCAAAGGTGAGAAGCAGGCGTTCCCTGTAGTGATCGAACGCGGAGAAGCTTACGTGCCGTTTCAGTTCGTGAAGGAAGTGATCGATCCGGATGCTTTCTGGGACGAGACGGGCACGGTTGTGGTCACTACCGAGGACAAGGTGGTTAAGCTGAAGACGGACTCGCTTACCGCTCACGTGAACCAGAACCCCGTCGACCTGCAGGTGCCTGTCGTCCTCGAGAACGGCGAGCCTTATATACCTTCATCCATTCTGGAGACCTTGTACCCTTTGTCCGCCTCTTATTATCCTGATGAGGGAGTTTTCATAGCCAGGCCGGTAGACGAGGC
>CAZYFG010000142.1:0-1190 GCA_964646835.1 uncultured Eubacteriales bacterium
GAAGTACGGGCCCGCAGGCTGGAGCGGCTGGGGCAGTATCTCAGGCGACCCGACTCTGAAACTCGACTTCTGGTGCGTTAACCCGGATGAGGACGGGGAGATGCCCGGAGGCAAGCGGCCCCCCAGAACCACCATAGCCGAAAACGGTGAGCTGGTGACCTTCCGCTTCGACGATGTCTCCTGGCCCGTAGAACCGGGGGAAGATATCGCCATAAAGGCGCCGTATTCGGGGATGTACTGGGATGGAGCCCGGCTCCTCGAATTCATACGGGCAGAGGACTATCTGGAGCTCACGTTCAAAGTCTACGGCTCGTATTTGTACGAAGTGAGGGACACCGATATCGAAGGGGGGACCCACCCCCGCGAGATAGGTGTTACCATTGCCTTCAGCCCCGTGAAGTACTATCCCGAAGGGATAACCGTGGAGCATAGGATATTGAGGGCGCTCGATCTCATGCTTCACATCTATGCTCACATCGACATGGGCGCCAACAACGCGACCAACTACGATCTCAGGTACATCGAGAAGATAAAGCAAGCCAAGATGAACGAGAGTTCCGTGTATGGAGATGCTGCCCTCGACCTAGAGAAGGAGCTTGCGGAGATTGCTGACTGGGCCAGACGCGACCTGAGAGTCGTGTATCTGGCCTTCATGTCAGCCTACTTCGAGGACCCGTACAGGCTAATTGCAGGCCTGAGAGCCCTAGCGGGACAGCCTGACCGAATGAACGAGCTCAGCCCTTCGGAGGCCGCCACTGTGGCCTTGTTCTCCCAGATGCTGGACCTATCGTCGGACGACAATCGCTTGGTTGGCCTGCTGGCGGACATCATGTACAGGGAGCAAACCAAGTTTTACTCCAGATATCATTCCGACTATGCACTGGAGTTCGATGACCGGGCCGACGCGTTTCGGACTCTGATGACCGAGGTTGGTGTCGCGGCCATAGCTCCCTATATGAAGGAAGCCGGCTTCCACGATCTCAAGGTGTGGCTCTCCGAAGGACGTCGCGTCGCCGGATGGGGACTGTCCGACGGGCCGAAGGTAGGCGCCGTCGTCCCCTTGCCCGAAGAAGGCGAAGATGGGTACAGGGCGTATTTCATCTTCGTCCATGAGATCACCCACCGGTTGAGCGACCCGATCGTGCTAGAGGCTACCGGGTTGGACTTTTCCAAACGTGACACGGCCCACG
>CAZYFG010000142.1:1200-1500 GCA_964646835.1 uncultured Eubacteriales bacterium
CATCAGGCTGTTGAGGCTGGCGCGTTCCTTGCGGACTACTGGATCTTCAAGACCTATGATGAGGAGATCTTTGCCAAGTATCTTGAGTGGTGCCGGAGTTGCTCTATCTCCGACCCGCTTCTGGTGCCGTTGGATGAAGCGGTGAAGGAAGAGATTCGCGAGGCGTTCTCGCGACGGTAGGTGGAGCTGGGGAGGGGGGCAGGGAGCGGAACTTAGCCAGGCAGCCTAGCAGGAGTGCCTGGCAGGAGTGCCTGGTAGGAGAGTCTGGTAGGAGTGCCTGGTAGGAGAGTCTGGTAGGAG
>CAZYFG010000142.1:1510-1919 GCA_964646835.1 uncultured Eubacteriales bacterium
AAATTAGCCAGGGAGTCTAGCAGGTGTGCCCGGTAGGAGAGTCCTGGTAGGAGAGCCCTGCCTGTCTCGTACTTGGTCCCACGCAACAGCACCATCAATAGGGAGGACGATGGTCGTGGAGAGAGGTGCTATGGTCGAGATCTGTACGGTGAGCACCGAAGTGGAGAGGGAACTCATCCGATCGGCCCTAGAGGCCTATGGGATAGAGGTAGTATTCCAGACCCTTTTGCCTCCGGCCACGTATCCTGGCCTATCAGCCATCAAGGTGTTTGTTCCTGAGGAAAAGGTGGAAATCGCCCGCAAGGTTCTCAGTGGGAACGAGGGCCAATGTTCCTGACGTTTATGGGTCTGTAGAGCGCAGGTTTTTGGATTTCATGGGTCTGAGGGCGCATGTTCTTGAGTTTCATGG
>CAZYFG010000142.1:2009-5251 GCA_964646835.1 uncultured Eubacteriales bacterium
CTGCGTTAAAGCCTCGACCGGACTCACTGACGCTGCCCGGACCGCCGGGAACCATCCCGCCCCGACACCAGAAGCTACCGCTATGAGCACTGAGAGCGTAGCCCATTTCCAGGATACGAGCACCGGGACACCCCTCGCCGACCGTGCGTAGAACAGGGCACCGAGGGATAGGAGCAATCCCGCGATTCCCGCCTGCAAGCATAGCCTGAGAGAACCCCGTAGGTAGTCTCCGGATACGTCTCTCTCCGTCGCGCCCAAGGCTCTCACAATCCCGATCCTGCGTACCTCCTCGGCGATCTTGATGTACATCATCCCTGAAACCCCAACGATCCCAACGAGCAGTCCGAGGGACGCGAGCGACACCAGCACTGTGGCGAGACTCTTCATAATCCTGCTGAGATCCTCCAGGTCGCCTACCGGAATCGCGACCGCGAACCCGAGTTCCTCAGCGAGAGACTCAACGCGGACCTTTGCTTCATCGAACCGGCCTTCTGCGGCCCTTACCCATATCTCGCGCACTGGAATCGTGGATTGGAAGAGATGATTGCTGAGTTCCTCTGTCCACAAGGCGAATACGGCCTTGTCCTGGTCGTATCCCTCGATCATGGTACCCTCTTCGCGAGGGGCGAGGACGCCTACCACGGTAAAGGGGCTGCCGTCAACCGAGATTTGCCTGCCGAGGGCGACCTCTGCGACTGACGATCCAGATGGCTCAAGCGCTTCCGCAAGTCCGAAGCCGATGACTGCTTCAGTACCTGTCTCGTGGGCGCCGGCACTGGTAGGCCACTCTCCTGCCACCAGTTCGAAGCCCCTCGCAGACAAAAGATCCCCTTCGTAAAGCACCATGACGCTGTCTTCAGCCGAAGTCGCGCTTCGGACAAGAGCACCGGCCCACTCCTGCCATCCGGCAGCTTCGATGTCGCCTGCCGCTTCATCGCCAACTTGCCCCAGCACGGATGGAGTTAGTCTTGTGACGGAGCCTCCGGCCTGGAACCAGTCCTCCTCCCTCACCACGATCACGTTCTTGCCCACGGCGGACATGAAACGTAAGGTCTGATCCTGGATGCCGTCGCCAACGGCAACGATGGATGTAACCGTGGCTATCCCAATGACCACGCCAAGCGCGGCGAGGAAGCTGCGGGCATCGAACTTCCTGCGTCGCCCTCCCGCGTTCAGGAGACCGAATCTCACCATCGTCACGGGCTGGGCCGACGCCGCCCTCCACGCAGGGTACAAGGCCGCGACAAATGCGACTAGGATGAGAACAGCGTAACCAACGACTGCCCCAAGGAGGTTCACCCGACAGGCCTGGCCGATGACGGCGGAGAGAGGCTTCTGGAGGGCAAAACTCGCCGCCAGCCCCAGAAGCCCGCCCACCGCGGCCACCTTAAGGGAGTTCCTCACGGTCTCTGCCGCTATGTCCAGACGTGCCGCACCTACCGCCCGTTTGATGCCGATGAACCTGGCCTGGCGAATGACTCCGACGAGCGCCAGGTTCGATAGATTGATCCCCGCAAGCCCCACAGAGAGGATGGCGACGTAGAGGAACAGACGGTTCAGGTTGGTGGACACGCGATGGTACAAAGCCTGAGACCTGGACTGCCAATGGACATGGATGTCCTCGACTCCACGTTCTTCGAGGATGCGTACAATCTCGTCTACCGACTCGGCCTCGGCGCCGGGGGTCGGACGAACGATCAGTTGATAACCAAAGGTCGTCCGGGCGTCTCTGCTGACAGATTCAGGGGTCACGGGGGCGGAAACCACGTGATACTTGAGGATCTCGGCCGGCATGAAGACGCAGTAGTCAATGCCGCCGAGGGTGCTGAAGGTGCTATCGTCGCGACCCGCTTTCGACCCCACTACTCCCACGGCCGGGATTTTCCAAGACTCACCCGTCTCCGCCAATACGCCGACTACCCGGTAGTCTTCGGTGACCCCCTGAGAGGTTAGCACGCCCGTTATTTCATTCAAGTAGGTCAAGATCTCACTCGCCAGTTCCATGAAACTGACTGACGAGCCCAAAGGATAGTGACCGATAATCGTGGTGGTGTCAGGCACTTTGTGATTGGCAAGTCCGTATCCCGCCACCGCTAAGGGGCACCGGTTCGCGACATCAACCTCGTCCCAGAACCGCCCTTCCGCAAGTTTTAGGCCCATCAGACGGAAGAAGTTCGGAGAAACGCTCGCGTAGCACAACTGAGGGGGGACGATGGGCTCATCGCCCTCGTGAGTGACATATTCCCCCGGCGGTAGCGCGTTCAGCATGGAGAAACCGGAGAACAGCGCCACTTCTTGCCCCATGGTAATGCCCTCCAGCACGGCGTTGTAATCCAGAGCGCTGAGCGGGCGAACCGTCAGTCTGCCTTCCTTCATTTTCGGTCCCGTCAGCGAGATGATCCTGACGATGTCGTCTCCCGCCGCGAGTCGGGCTGTTTCCACCTTGTCGGCAAATCCGCCATCCACTCCGAGAACCACAATGAGAGTGGCCACAGCCAGTGCCAGCCCGGCAACGGTGAGCCGGTATTCTGCGGTGGCTTTTCGCTTGGCTCTCAAGTGACGGTCATCCCTTTCGCCCGTGTTTCTGCCGTCCGCGTTCTTCCGTCCGCGTTCAACCCTTCGCTTCCCGGCAGGCTCATCCCATACCCGACGTTTGGACTGCTGCCCGTCGGCGGACTACACTTACTAGTACCCGCGGAGAGAGTAAGAAGTTGATCCTCGGAGGGTGGTTCGCCGTGGCCCGGCAGCATGGGGACAAGGGGGAGACGGTCGACTCATGATGGCCGTGCAGCATGGGGAAAAAGGGCGAGACGGGCTGATTTGTCATGGACTGGCAGCATGCGAACAAACGCGAGACGGGCTAGAGCGTTAGTCTCTAGCCCTCGCCAAAACCCAGGACTCTCTTGCAGCAAAGACAGTGGACAGCGTCGACTATAGGCATTCCAAGGGTCGTCTATTGCGACTCCAGGACTTCGCCTACCGGCACTCCCAGCGCCGCAAGAGCACCCTCATATCCCTGAGCTCCTGGAGGAACTTATCCGCCTCTCTCCGCACGTGGTCCAGCAGAAGCGGGTCAGGGATGGCACTCAAGAGCCTGCACAATACCGCAAGCTCATGGGCGGTGGCTTTGAAATCCCTCAGCTCGGTGACCCGCTGTATCACCGTCTCGGTGAATTGGATTACCCTGTTGAAGCTTTCCGGACGTGACTTGGCCATTGACTTCAGGTCTCTGGCTGTCTCTA
>CAZYFG010000142.1:5261-5536 GCA_964646835.1 uncultured Eubacteriales bacterium
GACGAGAGAAGACCTCTCTGGACGCTTGGCTTTGAGTCAGCAGTTCTCGCTCCGAAGGGTCAAGGAGGGAGATGATGAACTCGATGTGCTCCTTCATGATCCGTAGGAAGAACGATTGCTCCGCTAGGATCGCCACCAGAGTGTCGCTGCAGGGTTCGCAGGTCAAGAACTTGAGGAAATGAATCGCCTCGCGAGTGATGTGGTCAAGGAGCAAGGGATAGAGAGGTCCGCGCAACTGGCATTGAACCAGCATCCTCATTAGACTGTGTTTGAAC
>CAZYFG010000143.1:0-2068 GCA_964646835.1 uncultured Eubacteriales bacterium
CCCTTTTTCGACAATCACCGCTTTTGCTCTTGTGGGTAAATTGCACATCACATAGAATTGCTGGTAGAGCCCGCAGTTCATTGGGCATACGGGAGTGGCGACACGACCGGCATATTGGTATAATCTGGGAGGACGCTCGGTATGAAGAGAGGGGCACTAACCTGGATCGTTTTGTTGGCCGTTATGGGCGCAATTGTCGGCAGCATACTCGGGCAAGTCCTGTCCGGAGTAGCTCCGGTTCTCGCCAAAGGATTTGAGGTAGGGGTGAACCCTCCCTTCACGATGGACCTAAACGTCATCAGTTTCACCATTGGGTTTACCCTGCACCTGAATCTTGCCGGCGCGCTGTTGGCTCTCCTCCTCGTCCTCCTCTTGGGGCGGTGAAGGTCCTTGCGACTCATCTTGGCCTCTCAATCACCCAGAAGAAAGGCGCTCTTGGAGGGGGCCGGTATCGTCCCGGTAGTGATCCCGTCGGATGCCAGTGAGATCGTGAAAGGTGACGGGCTCGGTCCGGAAGAACTGGTGAAGGTCTTGGCCCGCAGGAAGATCGCCGGAGTCTCGCGGATGCGGCCGGACGATTACGTCCTTGGAGCCGACACCATTGTTTACATAGAAGAAACCGTCCTGGGTAAGCCTGAGAGCCCCGAGGACGCCCGCCGGATGCTCCGGAGGATTGCCGGCAAGACCCACGTGGTGTACACCGGGGTGGCTCTGTATGAACCCAAAGCGAAAAGGGTTCTCGACGATTTCGACAAGACCGAGGTGACCATGAGCCCGCTCAGTGAAGAGGAGATCGAGTGGTATGTCCGGACCGGCGAGCCTATGGACAAGGCGGGGAGCTATGCGTTGCAGGGGATAGGCGGCATGTTCGTAAGCAGGGTAAACGGCGATTTCTCAAGCGTCATCGGGCTGCCGCTCCCCAAGGTGTACAGGCTCCTCCGGCTCGCGGGGGTTAAGTTGGAGGATCTTTTGACGGTGTAGACGAGGAATCAAGGGGTACTGGGCTTGCGAAGGGCCGGTAAGGAGGAGTCCCAGATATCCCAAGAACGTTTGACAATTAGAGACTGGGCCTCAGAGGACAAGCCAAGGGAACGCTTGCTCCGTCTGGGAGCCGAAGCCCTCTCGGATGCCGAGCTCCTGACCATACTCCTGGGAACGGGGAATTCGCGGGAGACGGCAATGGACATTTCCCGAAGGATGTTGTCGCTGTCTGAAGAAAGATACGGTACAAGTCTCGGTTTCCTGAGCGGATTGTCACTTGACGAGTTGAGAGGGATGAGCGGGATCGGACCCGCCAAGGTCGCCAGGATCAAGGCGGGAGTGGAGCTTGGAAGGAGGCTTTACCGGACGGTCCGGCCTGAGGGAAAGCCCTTCGTCGTAAGGCGCGGCCGGGATGTATACGAGTACGTGAAGGCCGACCTTGCCGGTCTTGACCGTGAGTGCTTCACAGTCATACTCTTGAACGCCAGGAATGGCGTAGTGAGCAAGGAAGTTGAGTCGGTAGGCAGTCTGGATACGTCGCTCGTGCATCCAAGGGAGGTTTTCAAGAACGCGATACGGAGGAACGCCGCGTCGATGGTCTTGGTGCACAACCATCCCAGCGGAGACCCTTCGCCGAGCGACGATGACATTGACATCACCAGGAGGCTGGTCGAGGCTGGAAAGCTGTTGGGCATCACGGTCTTTGACCACGTAATCGTGTCGAGATCGTCTTTCGTCAGTCTAAGAGATACCTGCCCCGGATTGTTTTTCTAGGATTCGAGATCGGAAAGGGAGAGTGGGTACGGTGCAGTGGCTGTTTAACTACCTCAGCAAGGACATCGGCATCGATCTGGGTACGGCGAACACTTTGGTACACGTACGGGGCAAAGGGATCGTCCTCATGGAGCCTTCGGTCGTCGCCATCAATGCCGACACCAAGGAAGTCCTGGCTGTCGGGACCGAGGCCAAGCAGATGATTGGCCGCACACCGGGCAACATCATCGCAGTTCGCCCGATGAAGGATGGCGTTATAGCCGATTTCGATATTACCCAGGCCATGATGCGTTACTTTATCCGGAAGGCTTAC
>CAZYFG010000143.1:2136-5504 GCA_964646835.1 uncultured Eubacteriales bacterium
GGCGAGAGACGCCGAGACCGTCTGGGAGCCCATGGCTTCAGCCGTTGGCGCCGGATTGCCCGTGAATGAGCCCACAGGGAATATGGTGGTGGACATAGGCGGGGGAACTTGCGAAGTCGCGGTCATCTCCTTGGAAGGGATAGTCGCCTCCAGGTCCATCCGCGTGGCCGGGGACGAGATGGACGAGGCCGTGGTGAGCTACGTGAAGCGCGCCTACAACCTGCTCATCGGCGAGCGGACGGCGGAGGAAGTCAAGATAACCATCGGCTCGGCATACGAGCTGGATGAAGAAGAGACCATGGAGATCCGCGGGCGCGACCTGGTCACAGGGCTCCCACGGACCATCACCGTGGATTCCCGCGAGATAAGAAAGGCCCTCTCTGAGCCGGTGGGGAACATCATTGAAGCCATAAAGGAAACGTTGGAACGCACGCCGCCGGAACTGGCGGCAGATATCATGGACAGGGGAATCGTGATGACCGGAGGCGGGTCCTTGCTCAAAGGCCTGGATAGGCTCGTGAGTCAGGAAACCGGGATGCCGGTGCACATCATCGACGAACCCCTTTCGGCAGTAGCGAGGGGAACGGGGATGATGCTTGAGGACCCCGAGAAACTCCGGAAAGTGCTGGCGTCATCCAGAAGATCCAAGCAATAAGAGGGGAAAATCGTGAGGCGGCACTTCCCGTACAAGAAGATAATCGTCTTGACTGTCCTGGTGGCTGCCTCAGTGACCTTAATGAACGTGACCGGGAAGCCCCAGGACGGGCCTTCGTTCTGGGGTTCCCTGTTTCAGAGGGCGTCCAAGCCTGTCGCGGGCGCTTACTTGGCGGTGAAGGCCCGGTTCGAGATGCTGTTTACGGCCTTTGCCGACAAGGAAGAGCTGATGCGCAAGAACGAAGAGCTGGAAGCCCAGCTTGGCAGGCTCCGGGACCTGGAGTCAAGGCTTGCCGAAGCGGAAGCCGAGAACGAACGGCTGAGAGACCTCCTCGGTTTCCAGGACACATCCCCCGGCGAGTACCATGTGGCCGAGGTGTACGGTCGCGACCCCAGCAAGTGGTTTTCCTCTGTCTCAATCACCGCGGGCCGGGAACAGGGTATCCAGCCTGACGCAGCCGTTGTCTGCCAGGCGGGATTGGTCGGACGCATTCTGGCGCTAGGCGACAACGAGTCCACGGTCCTCCTCCTTACCGATCCCGAGAGTGGCGTCGGCGCCGTCGTGCAGAGGTCGAGGGACCTTGGCGTCGTCTTGGGAGGGGGTGGGCCCCAAACCCTCACCGCCCGTTTCTTCTCAAAAGATGCAGACGTACAGGTCGGAGACCTCATAGTAACGTCCGGCATGGGAAGCAAGTTTCCGGAAGGGCTCCTCATCGGCGAAGTCGTGTCCGTCAGCGTCCCCCAGCCGGGCCTGGTCAAGGAAGCCGTAATCAAGCCTTCGGCCGACTTTGAGCACCTGGAGGAAGTCATGGTGGTCGGAAGATGAGCCTGGGAGACGGGTTTGTGATCACGGCCACGCTGCTTCTTGCTCCTCTGGCCAAGATGGTCGAGTTCGCTGCCGCCCCAGCCATAGGCGGCCCGGACATACTGGCGGTCCTTGCCGTCTGCCTGGGGTGGTCCTGTGACATATGGAACGCCCTTCCTGCGGGATTCGCTCTGGGGCTTATCGAGGACGTCGTGACTGCCAGGGCCCTGGGCTCGAGAGCGGTATCCCTTACCCTGGCAGCCGCTTTAGCCTATGGGATGAAGCGGATCATGAACCCGGACAGCCTGTCTTCCAAGGCCCTCGCCGCCCTAAGCGCAAGCACTCTGGCGGACTTCTCCACGTGGGGGATCTTGTGGTCGATGGACATTCGCATCGCCGCTACTCACTTTGTGAGGGCGATCTGGGTTCCTTCGGCCCTTTGGTCTCTTGCCTTGATCGGACCTCTGGACTTTGGCGTGAGACGGCTCGCGCGAGCCGTTCAGGCCGTCTGGCCGGCGTCAGGCCGGAAGAGTAGGGAGACCGCTCTATGAAGAGACAGGCAGGGTTCACCCCGGAGACCAACGACAGTCTGGCTCCCCCTTTGCTGAAGAGCCGGAGGGAAGCCGTGACCTTAGGGCTCCTCATTGTTTTCCTCGTGCTCGCGTCACGGATGTTCTACCTCCAGATAGTGAAGGGCGAAGTCTACGCCGTGATGTCCCAGCAGAACCGGACCCGCATCACCAGCATACCGGCTCCTAGAGGCAACATACTCGACGCAAACGGCAACACGCTGGTCACGTCCCGCCCGTCCTTCTCGGTCTACTACTGGTACATAGACAAGGAAGAGGCGGACAAGACCTTGCCTCACCTGGCGTCCATCCTGGGTCTCGATATGGCGGTGATCGAGAAGAGGCTCCTCCAATACAAGGGAAGGTACTTTGAACCCATCCCCATTGCCAGGGATATATCGCCGGAGCAGTACACGGCCATAGTCGAAGACGCGCCCTTGTTGCGGGGCGTATTCATCGAGCCCGAGCCCATACGCTTCTATCCGGGAGGACATCTCATGTCTCCCATTCTTGGATACGTTGGCGAGATCTCCGAGTGGGAACTGGCGGAGAAGAAGGACCTGGGCTACACGATCGGAGACATCATAGGAAAACAAGGGCTGGAATCCTACTACGAGGAGGTCCTCCGGGGCGTAGACGGAGGCTACCAGGTTGAAGTTGACTATCTCATGAGACCCACAGGCAACAAGGGCCCCGGTATTGACCCCAAGCCCGGCAACGACCTCAAGCTGAACATCGACTTGAGACTCCAACAGGCGGCCGAAGAAGCGGTGCGCAGGGCCATGGAGGAGTTCCCGACGGCCAAAGGCGGAGCCGCGGTTGTCTTGGATGTCAAGACCGGAGGGGTTTTAGCCATCGTTTCGGCTCCCGGCTTTGACCCCAACAAGCTCGTCTCGGGCATCAGTCAGCAAGAATTGAACTCTCTCCTCGCGACCGGCAAGTGGATGTTCAGCGACCTGTCCACAACCGGTCTCTACCCTCCCGGCTCCACTTTCAAGTTAGTGACGGCCATCGCGGCTTTGAGCGAGGGGAAGGTGACTCCTCTGGAGGAATTCGTTGACCCGGGCTATCACCCTAACGTTCCTAGCCTTATATGCCACCGCAGCTGGGTTCACGGTTCAGTGAACCTGGTCGAGGCTTTAGGCGTATCGTGCAACGTCTATTTCTACGAAATGGGCCGGCGGCTGGGTATGGATGCCTACGCCGCGTACGCGAGAGCCTTGGGGCTCGGCTCCAAGACAGGCATTGACCTCTACGGCGAGAACTACGGCACCGTGCCCGATTCGGCTTGGAAAGCCAAAGCCTACGCCGAGGGGCGGGTGTACGAGCCGGAGGTCCTC
>CAZYFG010000144.1:0-1278 GCA_964646835.1 uncultured Eubacteriales bacterium
GCCTCACTATGTCTTCGGGGAGGGGCGGAGGCATGACCATGTCGCACCCCATCTCCGCGAAGAGACTTCTCAAGGCATACCTCAGGTTGCCCATGTCCACGAGGCCGATGGGGCCCAGGGTCCGACTCTCCGGAACAGGCAACGTTCGCGGAGCCTCGGGTACCCGAGATGCGTCGGGTGCCTTAGATGCCTCGAGTGCCTGAGATGCCTCGGGTGCCTGGGGCGCCTCGCCTGTCTTGCCGCCGCCCGGACTCACCGGGGTGCGCGCCGGGACGCGCGTGGAATCCATGAACGCCTCAAGCCTGGTAAGGAGCCCGGCCTCGCCCGAGTGCTCGTCGATGGTCAAGGTGAGAAGCGGTATGCCCCGGGCATCGGCTTCTTTCGCTACGTAGTTTTCTATGATGGAGGCCGGGCCACAAGAAAACGCCGATACGAAGATGAGCCGGTCGGCCTTTCGAGTGCGAATGAGGTGAAGGGCGGCCCCCAGGATATGCCCTTCTATCGTCCAAAGTTTCTCTGATTCGAATATGCCCTGAAGGGCAGAGGCGGCGTCTTCTTCCGATACATTCTCAGCCATCACGACGGGACCGTATCGCCCAACCTCTTCCACCAGCCGCCTACCGAATATGTCGTGCAGTATGTAGGAGTGGCCCATGACCCCCGTGCCGGTTGTCTGTCCGGTGCGCGCACACGTGGCCTCGTGGTCTCTCCATGCCTGCATGCCCCTTGCCAGTGCTCTCCTGGCCAGGTCTTCTCGAGTGACCCCCAGCATGCGGGCGGCGTGGATCCAGGTCCTAGACCAACCTTTCGGATCGTCGCGCATGTCAATTACCGGACTCACGAACGCGTCATCAGGAACTCCGAACGCGGCCTTGAGCATCGCGGGAAGGCCCATCATCTTGGGACAGCAATAGGCCGTGCGCGAAAGAGATACGACGGCAGGCATAAATAGCTTCTCGCAGCCTTTACGGAGCAGGTGGTCGACGTGGACAAACGCCGCCTTGACCGCTATGCACGGCTCGTCGGTCGGGCATAGGTCGAGGTGATGCAAGTCGGTTTCCGAGGTAAAAGAGGATTCCACCCACTCCACGCCGAGCTCGTTCAAGAAGGCCCGGTACAAAGGGAAGAGATAGAAGAAGCTCAGGCTTCTGGGAACACCCACCGACATCGAGGACCTATACCGCCTTTGCGATTATGATGGTGGTAATGTTCCCAAAAAGTGGCGGGAGTAAACAAAACGTGAGAGGACGGCGCAACTAAGCGTTAGTCCGTTCTCAC
>CAZYFG010000144.1:1308-1622 GCA_964646835.1 uncultured Eubacteriales bacterium
GAAGCGGCCTCGTAGTCCGGCGTGACCCATTGATTGCCCGAGCGTACGAGCCCTTCGTCTTCGAAGTCGTGAGTGATGGTAAGCGGACTTGAGATGGAAACCCTGAGACCTGCGGCCCGGGGCACTGAGACCTCGACGGAGGCAGCCCCACCTGACACCGTAACCCTCGTTTCCTTGCCCGTGAGTCCCAGCGTGAGGTCAAGGTCGACAACCCCGGCGGCAATGTCGATGTCATTAAGATAGACCGAACCGCAGTCAAGAGTCGTATTAGCGACCCCGCCTTCCACCTTTATGGAGGTGGTAAGGGAGGAGTT
>CAZYFG010000144.1:1688-5498 GCA_964646835.1 uncultured Eubacteriales bacterium
GGCGACTGCGCTTCATTGAGGCCAGAGTCTCCCCTGGCCTCAAGCTCCAGCGAGGGAGCGCTGAGCTCCATCTTCAGTCTTGATACCGATGGCTTGAGAGGCACCCTGTGGTCCTCCGAGTGATCGGTGGGCTTCCAAGACGGGCTGCGGAACTCCCATTGTATGCCGTTGGGCATCCAGAACCAACGCCATCCGCTGTTCGGAAAGCTTGCTCCGAGGATCAGGATGAGGACAATGGCCAAGGCCAGCCAGGGAACCTTGTGTCTCGAGAACACGAGTTGAAGCCCCAGGCCGATGATGAGGACGGGCCAGTAGGCCAGAGCCGATTCCCACACACTCCAGGGCAGGTAACCCGAAGTGTTCATGAGCAGAATGGCTCCAACGACGACCAAGACAAGTCCGTTTGCCAACCTGCCGGCCACCTGCTTTACCTCCCCCGCACCGCGCTTAGGATGATGGCCAACCCGGCGATGATGATGAGCACAGGCCAACTATGTCCAATGAGGTTGAAGGGAAGCCGCCAAATGTAAGTTGGGACGTATCTCCGGAATATGACTATGGCGCCGATCGCTATCAGGATGAAACCTATGAACTGCCGGCTTCTGTCGCCCGATCCCCGGGCCTCAGCTGCCGGTTTCCCAGAGACATCGGTCCCACCTTGAGGCGCGGAAGTCACGGGCGCGTCGGGCACATGAGGATCGCCGCTCATTTTCAGTATCTCATCGGCGGTCACTCCGCCCGGCGCGGTCTGTCCACTGTCTACCGCAGGGGCACCCTCGGGTTTCGCCGTGGGGACGTGAACCATGATCCCGGCGGGTTCCTCGGGGATTATGATCCACGCCAGTATATAGGCGATGATCACGTTGGGCACTGAAACGAGCAGGACGGCGAAAATGAGTCGCATGATCGTTACGTCCATGCCAAAGTACTCGGCTAGTCCGGCTGCCACTCCACCTAGGACTTTAGTGTGTCTCGACCGGTACACCTTTTTCATTGGGCACCCTCTCCTCCGTCCTTGGAAGCTTTGCGTTGGGTTAAGAAAACCAAAGTAGTTATCCCGCCAAATACAAGTACGCTAACTATCTGGGAAGGTAATGCCGAGCGGAGGATTTCTAGGGACGAAATCCCGTCGGTCCTCAGGGCGGAAAACACCGAAACCAAACCATCCCACCATTCGCCCGATACGATGTAGCGCCAAAAAGCACCGAGGTCTTGCAGGGAGGTAAGGAGGTTCGCGCCCTTTCCGAACACGCCGGGTACCGAGGAAGCATACCGGTATTGCAGCAAGGAACCGAGGACCAAGACCACCGAAGCGGCGGCCCACCGTACTCTGTAGCCCCAGGAGACCTGGGCAGGCTCTTTCTCTTCAGAAGGTTCTACCCGCAGGGGGGCCGGGTCAGGGCAGAAATCCCATGACTTGACCATCCTAAGGAGATCATCCTCGAACCCCATTGGCGGCTCTTCGACCGGGTACAGCCGGAGCATGGCGTTGAACTGACGGAAGCCGTCGATCCTGGCCTTGCACTTCGGACACATGCCCACGTGGAGCCGGATCAGAGACATCTCCAGCGGCGCCAAGTCACCGTAGAAGTAGCCTTCCAGTCTAGCCTCATCAGGGCACTTGAACACCGGCATGGCCGCGCACCTCCCGGTAAGGCTCTCCGGCGCTCGTACTTTGAGTCACACTGTCCATACAAGCCCACCCGCCTCAAGCATTCTCTTGAGCATCTGTCTTCCTCTGTAGAGTCTGTTCTTTATGACGGTTTCCTTCATGTTCGTCATATCCGAGATCTCTTTGATCGAAAACCCCTCGACATGAAACAGCACGATGAGCTCACGGTACCCGTCGGCCAGGTTGTCGATGGCCGTCTTGAGGACCCGAGCGAGCTCTTGCCGCTCGAACTCTCTGTCGGGACTCGGCGCCGAGCTGGCGAGCCTGGACGCCCCGGCTGATTCATCATCAATGGACTCCTCAGAGGGAGTCCTGCCTATCTTCCTACCTCTATCCGCGCAGATATTCCAGGTGATCCTGTAGATCCAAGGCAAGAACGGCTTATCCGGCTGAAACGAAGCAATCGCCCGGTAAGCTCTCAGGAGGACTTCCTGGGTAATATCCATCGCGTCCTCGCGATTACCCGTCATCCGGTAAGCCAGGTTGTAGATATTCCTATGGTATCTCTGTACCAGCGTGCCGAACGCGTCCTTGTCGCCTCGCTGGGCGCTCTCCACGAGCTGCCTGTCTTCCACCTGGAAGAAATCCCCCTGATCAAGCCAACCCGGCCTTCAAACATGGAATACGCCGGGAAGGAAGTTTAGGTCTCAAGACGCCCGGGCAAGATCCAGCCCCCATTCTACCAGTCTTGGCGATACACGACTATCGGGTCTCGGGCTACGGAGCAAGCGGTTGCCGGACAAAATCGGCGTGAAGGACGATGTTCTCGGGAAGGATGGTGCTCGCTGTAAGGGCCACATTGGCCGGTTGAGTCCTGGAACCCGTCCAATACCTCAACCACTGGGCGTTGTCACTGAAAATCTGGACTTCGTAGGCTACCGTATCTGAGATGTCAAACGCCTGGGCGAAGGTCTCATCGGGATCGACGGTCACCGTTACCGGCGACCCGGGGACGTCTGACTTCGTCCCGGTCAAGGACACATTCAGGACCGAGATACTCACTTCCACCGGCTCGCTGAAGTAGTTGAGAACCTGAACGATGGCCGAACTGGCCTGATTTGCCCTAAACATCGGGCCGGACGTCTGCGCCTCCTGGTCCACGGGTCCGTTTCCGTTCCCGTTGCAGCACTCTTCGAGGATCTGCCTTATCTCCGCCTTGATCTCGGCAAGACCGTAGTCGGGGTTATCCAGCTTATCTTCGATATCCCTTACTTCCTGCTTGATCTCGGCAAGGCCGTAGTTGGGGTTATCGAGCTTGCACTCGATGTCCCTCACCTCGTTCTTGATCTCCGCCAACCCCGTGCAGGGGTCGTTCAAGGCGGCCTGCACGTCGCAAATGTCTGCCTTGATGCGCGCAAGGAGACACAGGATATCCTGCATATCCAAGCCCTTGAGCAGGCACTCGATCTCCTTTATCTCTTCCTTGATCTCGCGGAGGCCGTGCTCGTCGTCCTCCACCTCGTCTTCGATGTCCTCGACGACTTCCTTGATCTCCTTGAGCAAGCAGCGCAGATCCTCCAGGTCCAGCCGCTTCAGTTGGTCCTCGATCTCGGCTAGGCCAAACTCCTCGCTATCCAGCTTATCCTCTATGTTGTCCACTTCGTCGGCGATGCCCTCGACGATCTCCTTGATCTCCTCAAGGTCACGCTCAATGTCCTTGCGCTCTTCCTTCACGAGGTCCTTGAGAAGGTCCTTTATCGCGTCGACGGCTTCCTCGATGTCTTTGACCTCGTCCTTGATCTCGGCCAGGCCGAACTCCTCGCTGTCCAGCTTATCCTCGATGTTGTCCACTTCGTCTGCGATGCCCTGGACGATCTCCTTGATCTCCTCAAGTTCGCGGTCCTCGTCCTTTCGCTCGTCCTTCACGAGATCCTTGAGAAGGTCCTTTATGGCGTCGACGGCCTCCTCGATGTCTTTGACCGGATCGACGTCGCACAGAATATCCTCAAGGTTCGCTACACCCTCGGCGATCTGCCTCAGTCCGAAGCACGGATTGGTCACAGCTCCCTCAACTACGGCCACCTCAGACTTGATCTCGCAAAGGCCGAACCGCGGGCTATCGAGCTTGGCTTCGATTCTCCGCAGTTGCTGCTGCAAAGCCTTGACGAGACAGGAGCTAATGCAGTTGCTCACCCCAC
>CAZYFG010000145.1:0-4598 GCA_964646835.1 uncultured Eubacteriales bacterium
GGCTCCCCCCGCACCCGGTGCACTCCCCGAACCCGGGGGCATGTCACCGCCCGCCGGTCGAGCCAAACACACGTCAACTCTGACCGCAGGAGGTTCTTTGGCGTATCCCGCCAGGTAGCGTCTTACGGCGCGTCGCAGGCGCTCTAGTTTCCTAGGTCCCAGTGACTCACCCGGCGACTCCACCGATCCCTTCCCCCTGTAACGTACCTCGATGAACACCAGGAAGGACCCGTCACGGGCCACAATGTCGATCTCCCCAAGCCTGCAGCGGTAGTTCCGCGCCACGATACGGTAGCCCAAGGACTCAAGGCGCCGGCAAGCGGCCTCTTCCACCAACCGGCCAACGGTACTTGACGGCACTGAAGAGTCACTTGAGACCTTACTCATAGCCAACCGTCTGCCTGTAAGAAAGCGCTTCCGCCACGTGGTCTTCCTCGACCCTGGGCGATCCCTCGAGATCCGCCACGGAAACGGCCACCTTGAGCACACGGTAGTACGCCCTGGTGGATAGGCCCATTCTGCTCACCGCGTCATAAGAGAGCTTCCTGGCTCTGCCCGAGAACGTCACGAGGGTAGACAGCTCCTTGGGGCCCATCTCAGAGTTCGTTAGGATTCCCGTCGACTGAAACCGCCTTTCCTGCCTCTCCCTGGCGGCCAGCACTCGATCCTTCACCTTTGACGAAGGCTCTTGATCGCCGCCCGCGAGTTCTCCTACCGGCACTCTGCCAACAGCCACACAGAGGTCCATACGGTCCAGAAAGGGCCCGCTTAGTCTGCCGACATAGCTCCGCCGTGCATGAGGCGTACAGGAGCACTCGCGCGTATCGTCTCCGTAGTAGCCGCACGGGCAGTTGTTCATCGCTCCCACAAGCTGGAAGCGGCATGGAAACTTGTATGAACCCTTTGAACGAGTGACAAGCGCGTAGCCGTCTTCGATAGGTTGCCTCAGGGCGTTCAAAGTTGAGGGCGAGAACTCCGGCATCTCGTCGAGGAACAAGACTCCCCGATGGGCGAGGCTCACCTCTCCCGGTCTCGGGTGGGCCCCGCCACCAACCAAGGCGGAAGCGGTCACCGTGTGGTGGGGGGCGCGGAACGGCCGGACCTTGAGGAGTCCGCTGCCAGGCGGGAGCACACCTGCGACGCTGTGTATTCGCGTTACTTCCAGGGCTTCGTCCGGGGAGAGGTCCGGCAGAATGCCCGGCAAAGCTCTGGCCAGCATGCTCTTGCCCACACCGGGGGATCCGGTGAGGAGCATGTTGTGTGCCCCACATGCCGCTACAGCCAGCGCCCTCTTGGCGACGGCCTGCCCTCTGATTTCGCCTGTGTCCACTATTCTCTCTCCGGGGGGCGACGGCGGAGGGGTATCCTCCCTGACCCGCGGAAGAGCGGACTTGCCCGTGAGAAATGCGGCCACCTCACCAAGCGACTTGGCCGAGAGAAGATTAAGCCCATCGAGGAAGGAAACCTCGCCGGCATTCTCCCAGGGTATGATGACGCCCTGGACACCCTCCGGGAGGCCGAGTACCATGGGCAAGACTCCTCTTACAGGCCGCAAGGATCCGTCCAGGGCCAGCTCGCCGAGGAGTAAGTAGTTCTCCCCGCTCTTCCGAGACGGGATCTGTCCTGACGCGGTGAGGATGCCCGCGGCAACCGCCAGGTCCATCTGGGATCCGTCCTTGTGGAGATCGGCAGGCGCCAGGTTTATGGTGATCCTCCTTGCAGGCATCTCAAATCCTGAGTTCCTGATGGCGGATCTCACCCTGTGACGGGACTCTCTAACCGCCGGGTCCGCCAACCCCACTATCTCCAAACCGGGCAACCCCCCGGACACATCTGCCTCAACTCGAACGGGCACCCCGTCAATGCCGGCAATGGTCGCGCTCCATACACGGGCAAACAAATGCCCACCCTCCCTCTCGCCATGGGACCTTTCGACGGATTCGAGCATACTATACCATAGACTTCCATATTTTGCCAGCCCCAGTTCGACGGGCATCTAGGCTCAGTTGCCGCCTCGTGATGTTAGGTGCTAGAATGTTTGGAGTACAGAAATATATCTCTTGGGAATGGAGACCCGGCAGTGACTCAAGACAGAGACACACAGGCGAAACCGGACGACGCATCGTCCCACGAAGTGGCTCTCCAAGATGAGCAGGCCGTGGAGGTGGCTTCCGGTCCAGCCCTTTACGAAGGTGCTCTGGCAAGACCCGAGCCCATCGAGTCCGCAGGCGAACTCAGGAAGAAGATCATCAATCTAGCCCTCCCGTCACTTACCGAGATGACGCTCATGACCCTCGTATCCATGGCCGACATGATGCAGGTGGGCAGGCTGGGGCCCTGGGCCATAACCTCGGTGGGCCTTTCGAACCAGCCGATGTTTATCGCCATGTCGGTATTCATGTCCTTGAACGTGGGCGCGACCGCAGTTGTAGCGCGGTCCATAGGCGCAAAGAAGACCGAAGATGCTTTCGCCGCAGCCCGTCAGGCGCTTGTGATGGCAACTCTGTTCGGGGTCATCCTTGCTGCCTGTGGAATCATGTTCGCAGGGCCCTTGCTCCGGATGATGGGAGCAGAGGCCGACGTGATGGGACCGGGGACGGCCTACCTGCGCATCGTGGCTGCCGGGTTGGTCTTCCAGGGGGCAGCGATAAGCCTCAACGCGTCGCTCCGGGGCGCGGGAGACACCAAGACCCCCATGTCCGTCAACATCGTGGCCAACGTCGTGAACCTTATCGGGAATGCCATCCTGATAAACGGGCTTTTCGGTTTCCCGAGGCTCGAAGTGGCCGGGGCCGCTTACGCGACAACTCTCTCCCGCCTGGTGGCGCTTGTCTTGATCTTCCGGAAAGTCTTTGGACACCGGGGCGCCATCAAGATGTCGATGCATGATTCGTTCCGGCCCGATTTCGCGGTTCTGAAGAGGATATTCCGCGTCGGCATCCCCGCCGCCATGGAGCAGGTGGTAATGCGTTCCGGGCAGATGGTGTTCGCCCGGATCGTGGCGAGCCTTGGCACGGTGACCTACGCTGCCCACCAGGTCGCCCTCAACATCGAAGGCCTGTCGTTCACGCCGCCCATGTCGTTTCAGACGGCCTCCACGACACTTGTAGGGCAAAGTCTCGGAGCCAGAAACCCGGAGAGAGCCGTGCGGGTCGCCCGTGAGGCCCAGAAACTGGCTCTCATCGGAGCGTGCTCAGCGGGAGCCCTCCTCTTTTTCTGTGGCAGGTACATTGCCTTGCCGTACACGGACGACCCGGTCGTCCTATCCTTGACGGCCAACGTCCTGAAGCTGATCGCCTTTGTCCAGCCCTTCATGGCCAGCACCTTTGTGCTCGCCGGATCCTTGAGGGGAGCAGGCGACACCAAGTGGAACATGTACATCACCATGGCCGGTGTCTGGGGTGTGCGTGTCGTAACGGCCTACTTCTTGGTGCTAAGAATGGACATGAACCTCTACGGCGCGTGGATAGCCATGGCTTTGGACATGGTCGCGAGAGCGATCCTCGTGAACCTCCGGTTCAAGGCGGGGCACTGGACCAAACTGAAGGTCTAGCCCGTCCCGAAAGGTCTCCGGCACACCTGGGAAATCCATAGACAGCGGTCCTCGCCGACTCTATAATGTTCGAAAGTCCAGGCGAGGTCTCCGTTGAGGATACCCTCATGCTTGCCGCCTGAAGCGAGCGCACTTCCGGAGAGCCCACCCACCAGGAGATGAGACCGCGTGGTACCGATCGAGAAACCTTCCACCAAAGAAGAAGTCCTGCGCCTTGCCGAAGAACAAAAGGTCAAGTTCATCCTGCTTCAGTTCACAGATATCCTGGGCGTCATGAAGAACGTGTCCATTCCGGTGGAGCAGCTCCCCAAGGCGTTGGATGGGCAGATCCTGTTTGACGGTTCGTCAGTTCACGGCTTTGTGAGGATCGAAGAGTCCGACATGCTCCTAAAGCCCGATCCAAGCACATATGTCGCCCTTCCCTGGCTAGGAGACCGAGAGATGACGGCGAGGCTAATCTGCGACATCTACACACCTGACGGCGAACCCTTTGCCGGATGCCCGAGGCTCACCTTGAAGAGGGTCCTCTCCGAGGCGTCGGCAATGGGATACACCGTGAACATGGGACCCGAAGCCGAGTTCTTCCTGTTCGAACTGGATGAGCACGGACGACCGACGGTCAGGACTTATGACCGGGGCAGTTACTTCGACCACTCTCCGGTGGACACGGGCGAGGCTGCCCGCCGTGATATGGTGATCACCCTTCAGGACCTGGGGTACGAGATTGAGGCATCACACCACGAGACCGCGCCCGCCCAGCACGAGATAGACTTTCGATACGCCGACGCGCTCCTTACGGCCGACAGGATGATAACCCTCAAACTGGTGGTCCATACGGTCGCCCTGAGACACCGCCTCCATGCCACGTTCATGCCCAAACCCGTGTACGGAATAGCGGGATCGGGCATGCACGTACACCAATCTCTCTTCCGTGGAAACGTCAACGTTTTTGACGACCCAAAGGGGCCTTACGGCCTGAGCGCCGTCTGCATGAACTACTTGGGCGGTCTTCTAGCGCACGCCCGGGGGTTCACCGCCATCACGA
>CAZYFG010000145.1:4608-5485 GCA_964646835.1 uncultured Eubacteriales bacterium
GCGTCTGGTGTCCGGCTACGAGGCTCCGGTCTACATCGCGTGGTCCGAGAAGAACCGGAGTCCGCTGGTTCGCGTTCCCGCAAGAAGGGGGCTAAGCACGCGGCTGGAGCTCCGGAATCCCGATCCGTCCTGCAATCCCTACCTGGCCATGGCCGCGATGATCGCCGCCGGACTGGACGGCGTGAGGAATGGCATGGAACCGCCTCCTCCCATCCGCGGAAACATATACGATATGGACACCGAGGAAAGGCGGAAACTGGGGATCGAAAGCCTGCCGGGAAACATTGAGGAGGCCGTCGAGGAGCTCTTGCGCGACGAGGTCATCGCTTCGGCAATCGGCGAGCACATCGTAGCACGCTTCGTGGACGCCAAGCGCATCGAGGGAGAAGTGTTCCGAAAACAGGTTCACCAGTGGGAACTTGACCAGTACCTGTCTGTTTTCTGAAAGAACGCTCCTCCCTGCAGTTCGGCGTTTTACAATCTGACCTTTTCGGGATCAATGAGTGTCGAGAGGCCCATGGCTTCCTTCGCCCTCTTAAGGACGGCGGATGACACCTCATGGGCCTTCCGCGCTCCGTCCCTCAGCACCTGGATGTAGGACCCGTCCGCCATGAGGGCGTCGTGCTTCTTCTGGACCGGCGCGATCGCCTCGACGACCACCTCCGCAAGATCCTTCTTGAACTCGGCGTAACCCTTCCCCGCATAGGAAGCAACCACTCGATCTATTGGCTCGCCCGCGCAGTGAGCGAAGATCGTGATGAGGTTGGCCAGGGCCGGCCTCTCTTCGGGATCGTAGGCGACCTCTCGCCCCGAGTCCGTGACGGCTCTCTTTATCTTCTTGGCTATCTCGTCCTTCGAGTCTCCCAGGGAGATGTAG
>CAZYFG010000146.1:0-3013 GCA_964646835.1 uncultured Eubacteriales bacterium
TACGGGATGAGCGTAAGGTGAACGTAGACCGTGTTTTCCCGCCCTACGTCGTATCGCACCTGTCTGATGGCCTCCAGGAAGGGAAGCCCCTCGATGTCACCCACGGTCCCGCCTATCTCGACGACGACTACGTCTGCCTGCGACTCCCTGGCAACCTTGTAGATCCTATCTTTGATCTCATTGGTCACGTGGGGGATGACCTGGACGGTGGAACCCAGGAAATCGCCGCGGCGTTCCTTCTCGATCACGGCCTTGTAGATCTGGCCTGCGGTGACGTTGTTGGCCGCCGATAGGGGGCGGTCTATAAACCTCTCGTAGTGGCCCAGGTCTTGGTCTGTTTCGGCGCCGTCATCCGTGACGAACACCTCTCCGTGCTGGAGCGGGCTCATGGTGCCGGCGTCTACGTTCACATAGGGGTCAAACTTAATGATGCTTACCGAATGCCCTCTCGCCTTCATGAGAGTGCCGATGGACGCGGCTGTAATGCCCTTTCCGAGCCCCGAAACTACCCCTCCTGTAACAAACACGTACTTTGGCATGAAAAGACCTCCTAAAAAGGGGAGGGAGCCCTATCCCACCTCTGGTTCTTCGGGCTCCCCTACCGGTTCTTCTTCAGTTGCTCCTTCTTGGTAGTCCTCGTCTATAGCCACCAGTTCTCGCCTTAGTCGTTCGCCCGGTTTGGGGCGATCGGCCGATGATACTTCGACTACCTTGTACGACGGAGGTTTGACCGTCCACTCGCGGAGACCGCACAGCCCACTGCCCCTGTTCAGAAACCGGTTGTCCAGACTGATCTCGGTGTGGGCTCTGGCCATGAGTCGTGCGAGAGATTCACCCGGTTTAGGGTTCTTCCTGGTGAGAACCTCGTTGACCAGGTCTTTATACTTCATGGGCTCCCGGCGATCCTTCAAGATGCTGTACGCCACGTCTCCGATTGAAGGACCACTACGGGGGTTCTGTGGCTGTACTGCGTCTGTCACGAGTACCACCCCCTGCAAAGTTTCGGGAAGCTTGCCTTCAGTAATTTTACTCACCCTCGTACCCGTATTCAATATGCATGTGAAGATGGTAAGGAACTAGTATAAGGCCTTCCTCCTAAGCACCTCCTGAGCCAGGTAGGACGCGACGTCCGATGGACGGGTCTGGGCGCCGAACCCGGCGTCGTACCCTAGTTCAAGAGCGAGAGCATGGGTAATCCTGGGGCCCCCGGCCACCAGCACCACTCTGTCGCGCCAACCCTCGGCCTCCAGTATCTCCGAAAGGTTAGTGAGGTTCGCCAGGTGGACGTTCCCCTGGGTCACCACCTGTGAGACCAGGATGGCGTCGGCCTCCTCAAAGGCCGCTCTCGCGACGAGCTCTTCGTTGGGCACTTGACTACCCATGTTAACCACCTTGAAGCACGAATATGCTTCCAAGCCGTGGTCCCCCGCGAAACCCTTGTAGTTCAAGATGGCGTCAAGCCCGACGGTGTGCGCGTCAGACCCGGTGGCGGCGCCCACGACAACAATGGGTCTCATGAGACGCTCGTTCACCATCTTCTCGACGACTGCCGGTTCGATCTTGTCCCAAAGGGGCCTCGCCACCTTGAGTTTTCCAGTCTCCACGGGACGGGAGAGCTTGCCGTAACCGACATAGAAAGTATAGTTCTGGCCCAGCGCAACCGATTCGGCGACCTGGGGGTCCCTGAGAGCCATCTGACGCATCACCTGCCTTGCGGCCTCATCTCCCAGTGGACCGTCGGGTAAGGGCAAAGTGAAGCTTACCTGGACCACACCGTCTCCCCGGTGGTCGCCGTAGGGCAGTATGTGTGTCTCGCGGACGCTTTGCCTGGTCATGTCCCACACTCCCGGAAAGCCTCACGAGGCCGTGTCGCTCTTCCCCGGCGACGCCCCGCCCGAGGCATCATGCTCCTTCAGATCCCAAGCCCCTTCTTGAGGCCCACTTCGATCGGGTTGTAGTAGGCAGGGCCTTTTGTGAAGACGCCCTCCAGGCCCTTGCCTCCGTCACGCTTTCGGCGGATTCCGGCGAAGATGCCTTCTTCCAGCGCTCTGAATAGCCCCTTGGCCTCCACCTGGCCCAAGAGGGACCAGGCCTTCTCCAAGACCAGGGCTGCCCTGCGTTCGACTTTGCCGCCCCTCTCCAGCCTCAAGTCCTCACCAAGGTGTCCGGCAGCCTTGCGCGCGTAGGCAGCCGCCCTGATGGACGCGTACCTGTCTTGAAGGAGGGGCGTGTGAACGGCCTCCGTGAGCATCCCCACCAAGTGGATGGATTGCCCGGTCACTGCCGAGACCAGATTGAAACTGGCGTCCAGCGCATGGGCGAAGAAGATGTCTCCCGTCTTGTGGACGGTGGGGGGCATGTACTTCACGGGGCATGAAGGGAAAAGCTCCCTCACCAAGAGGGCGCCGGCCAGCTCCAGAAGGAGACTGTCTTCGATGTTCGGGTCTATTTGGAACGCGTGGCCGAGGCCGATCTGCTCATCTCTCAAGCCTGACAGCTTGGCGAAGTGGTAGTTCACGAATTGGGACGCAACTACCGAGTGCCCGGCGCTCAGGGCGTCTACCGTAGTAAGGTAGTTATCCTCACCCGTATTGATGATAATCCCCGCGTAAGCGTTGATCATCCTAGAAAACCTCTGGTCAATGAGGGTTCTCTCGGCGTTAATGTCCCGAAACAGGATGCCGTACATGGCATCGTTGAGCATGAGGTCCAACCTCTCCAGAGCCCCCATGGCCGCTATTTCCGGCATGCAGAGCCCGGAGCAGTAGTTCACAAGCCTAATGTACCTTCCCGTCTGCTTGGTCTCCTCATCCAGGGCCGCGCGCATGAGTCGAAAGTTCTCCTGAGTGGCGTAGGTGCCGCCGTACCCTTCGCGGGTCGCCCCGTCGGGGACGTAGTCGAGCAGGCTCTGGCCCGTTGACCTTATGACTGCTATGACGTCCGCGCCTTGTGCCGCCGCCATCCTAGCCTGGGCAATATCTTCGTATATGTCGCCTGTAGCGACGATCACATA
>CAZYFG010000146.1:3023-4282 GCA_964646835.1 uncultured Eubacteriales bacterium
GGATAGGCCTCCAGGAGCTCCTCCCGTTCCCTCCGCCTGTCTTCGATCCGCCGGAGGGCACCGGTTGCAAGTTCGTCGGCTTTGGCCCTGCACGCTTCCGTGCCAAGCCAGGGAAGCGTCCTCAGGTCAACCTTCCCAAGTGCGATGTTGGCTGCCACTTCCGCTGGCGGCACGCCGAGGACTATGGACGCGTTGGCCAAGTGGAGGGCGACACCGTCCTCGATTCTCCCCAGCGAGGCCAGGTGATCCACAACTGCGTTGGCCAGCGGGACTCCTGAGGGCGCCGCGCCGTCGACGCCGAAAAGCCTGGCCACGGTCCTCTCGATAGTTACGGTGCTCCGGCTCGCCAACTCATCGTTAACGCTCCGCGCCACGCTCTCGGCCAGCCTGTGGCACGCTTCTACCTTTGCCGCATCCAGCTCGAGCCTCAGCATCTCTTATACCTCCGAAATGGAATCGAACGGTCCGGCCTTCGTCACAAAGGCCTCCGCCCGACGGATGATCTCGCAATCAAGCCCCAGGACTCTCGCTACCAAGAGAGCATCCTGGGGAACGGGTGTGTCGGGACCCACTTTAAGGAGCGTATAGTCCATATGGCGGTGGAGCCAATCCAGGTCCTTCGCGCCTCTTCCGGAAAACTGAGCCTCCTGTAGGCCGCTTTCATTGGCCATGAGCCCCGCGACCTGCCAGTGGGGCACATCCAGTGCCGCGGCCAGGCCGTGGAAGTGGGTACTGGCGATGACGGTCGAGCGATCACCGGAGGCCCTCCGGAGGTAGTCCAGGATGGCGGCGTAAAGCGCCAGGCCCTGTGTTGGATTGGTCCCCCTTCCGACCTCATCAAGCAGGATGAGCCCACGTTCGCGGACGCGGGAAAGGAGGTCTTTCATGGCCACAATCTCGGCGGCGAAACTCGAGAGTCCGGGTTTCCCGTGGGTTTCGGGCTGAAAGTAGACGTAATCATAGAGGGAGAATTCCATGCGGGAACAGGGGGGAAGGAATCCCCACTGGGCCAGGGAAACGCAAAGACCGACCGTGGCCAGAGATACGGTCTTGCCGCCCATGTTGGGCCCCGTCACCACCGAGACGGGAGAATCGATGGTGAGCGTGAGCGGCTGGTACCGGAGTCCCCTTCCCTCGACCTCGTCGCGCACACGCGGATGGAAGGCGCCCTCCAAAACGAGCGTGCCGGGTTCGCTGCGGATCACGGGCACGCAAGCGTCCCACTTTAGGGCAATCTCCACCTTCCGGAGGAGATAGTC
>CAZYFG010000146.1:4292-5468 GCA_964646835.1 uncultured Eubacteriales bacterium
GCACCTCTCCTTCCAGGGCGGTCTCCCTCTGGCGGAGACGACTCATTTCGCGCTCCAGCTTCAGTGCCTCGCGGGTGGCCTTCAACCGAAAGTGGACGTGGGTCAGGGTCTCCCTGGTCTCGCCCAGTTCGGGCATAAGCCTGGCTTCTTCTATGGCGGCAGCGTTGGTCTTCCTGATGGCCACCTCTTCGCGGAGACCGGGGCGACGGCCCAACACCCGCTCAGCGGCTATGGCCTCCTTGGTCATCTCAGCCCGCCAGAGTCTCTCTTTCGCCTTGCGCTCGGCCCTAACCCTCGATAGCTCGGGCAGGTAGCTGTCCGCAACATAGAACACCGGCTGCCCGGCGAAGCCCGGAAGGAGCCTCGCCTCAACCGCATCCAGGGGCGGGGGTACCGTCCTCTCCGGACATCTCACGGGCAACTCGGCCATAATGGTCAGGACGCGACCTACCGAATGAGCCAGGTGCGCCAGAACAAACACTTCGGGAGGGGTCAGAGTCTTCTCTTCGTGAAGAAGGTTTATTGCGTGAAGCGGGTCCTTAAGAGTTCCAAGCACATTGTCCAACCTGGAAAACACATCGGGATGGGTTTTTCTTGCGCCGAGGAGGGAGGCGATTGTCTTGTGTTCGGCTGTGAGTTCCTCTTCTTGACCCGGATGCTTTGGCCTTACTCTGTTTTTCACTCTGCGTCCCAAGGAAGACTTGGGCGAGACCTCTTCCCATATGTCCGAAAAGCCGGTGGAAGACCTCGTGGATTCACCGGCGAAAAAGGGTATTACCCCACGGCCACTTCACACACCTCCCTACCGCTTGTTTCACCCGAGACAACGTCAAAAACAGGGACTCTCTTCCCGGTCTTTCGGAAGACCTCCCGGTAGACTTGGTCTACCATCTCCCGCGGCTCGTACGAGACTCCCCGCTCTGACACAGGGTTCACGGTGATCGCCAGAAGTCTCATCTCCCGCGAGACGTACACGGGGACCGGTGAACCGGGCCTTACGAACAGGGCGGTCGAGTCTCTGGCGATGACCGCCAACGCATCCCGGTGAGGCCACCCCTCGGCAATCGCATCCCGCTCGGGCCACCCTTCGGCCTCCGAGAGAAACCTCTCGCTCACCGCGCCGGGCACGACCGCATACGATGCCACTCCGGCCTCCCCGAGGACTTCCTCTCCACG
>CAZYFG010000147.1:0-468 GCA_964646835.1 uncultured Eubacteriales bacterium
AAGTACATTACGGTCCCGGGGAGTCCGCGTGTCTCCAACTCGTGTTTGAGGCCAATGGCTGCCCCAAAGGCGCCTGCGCCCAAGAGGTTGTGACCGCAGCCGTGACCGGCTCCTCCGGGCTCCAGTTCCTGCTTCACAGGCAGTGCCTGTTGTGAAACCCCCGGCAGAGCGTCATATTCGCCCAAGAAGCCTATGACCGGCCTTCCCGAGCCCCACCTTGCCACGAAGGCCGTGGGCATGCCCGCTACTCCGCCATCCACTGCGAAACCTTCGGCGGCGAGCGCCTCCATGAGGCACTTGGCGGACTTCACCTCGTGAAGGCCCACTTCGGCGTAGCGCCAGATGTCGTCCGACACCTTGATGATGAGGTCCTTCTTCTCGTCGATGTATGAGATGGCGTTTTTGGCCTTGACTTGCACTCGAAACCTCTCCCCTTCTTGGTGTATGCTGTTGTGCTTTTCCTCTACT
>CAZYFG010000147.1:544-5396 GCA_964646835.1 uncultured Eubacteriales bacterium
CATTCCGGCGTCATCCATCGCTTTTTTGGCCTACGGAACCTCAAGTAGGGCAATGCGAAGCCAAGCCCAGGAAAGCCTGCTGATTCAGTCCCGGCTTGTCGGCGACAAAGTTGACGCTCTCATCGCTCAACTCCTGACGGACTTGAGGGTCTTGGCCGACAGACCCGTGTTCACGGACCCAACGAGGACGAGCGCCGAACGCTCGACCGAACTCATGAAAGCTATCCTGCGCACAGGAGCTGCCTGCGCCTATCAGGTAGACCGGAATGGACGTATCGTAGCGGCAGCCGGCATACCGATTGACACACCGGTGGACGTAACCGCCATCCTCAACACCGTGGTCTTGGGAAAACCCTACTGGGACGACTTCTCTCTGAGCCCTACCGTAAACCGCCATACCATGCGCCTGGCCGTGCCCGCGTACTCGGCTGCCGCCATAAACGGGGCGCTTGTTGCCGAAATAGAACAGAGAGCGATACAAGCGGTCACCAGGACCTTTCAGGCCGAACAGGAAGCCGTCGGCGGCGCCGGTTACGCTTACATGATCAACAGAGACGGCATCGTGCTTGCTCACCCGGACCCTGACATGGTCTGGACGAACCTGGCCGATTTGGGCGTGCCCGAACTCACCGAAGCGATTCCCGATATGCTGAAAGGCATGTCCGGTTCGGTGGCCTACTTCTTCCGCGGCGAAGAATGGCTTGGAGCCTACAGCCCCCTGCAAGGCGAGGGCGACTACAAAGGCAACGGGTGGTCCATCGTGACCAAGGTGCTGACGCGGGAAGTATACAGAGACGTCCTCAGGCTCAGGAATCTCATGGTGGCGCTCCTTGCCGTCGCGCTCTTCGGGGCGGCGTTCGCTGCGGTTCTCTTGTCCCGTTGGCTTACCGCCCCGTTGGTCGCGGTGTCGGAAGCGGCATCCAAGGTCGCAGACGGCGACCTCTCGGTGGAGATCCCGGCAAACGACGGCCAAGACGAGGCCGGGATCCTCTCCAGGAGCTTTGCCGGTATGCTAAGGAACCTCCGGGAGGTCGCGCGAGGCATCCATGAGTACGCGGAGCAGGTGGTCATCATGGGCGATGAGCTCAAGGGCGCTGCGTCCAGTTCGGCGGAGGCCGTAAGGCAGATCTCGTCGACCATTCAGCGGATAGCGGCCGGAGCCGAAGACCAATCGAGAACCTCGTCGGAGATGGCCCGTGAAGCCGATTCGGTGATGGACGCGTCCCTTACGGTCGTTGAAGGAGGCCGGCATGAGTCGGAGTCTTCGGCCAGAGTGCAGGCTGCCGTGGACGGCATCGCCACGTACCTCAAGGAGATCGCGGGTGCGGCGACGGAGATCAGCGCCACCGCCGACCAGAACGTGACCGCGGCTTCATCGGGCCGCAATGCGGTAGGCCAGGTGGCCGCTCACATGGACAAGATCCGTGATGACACCCAGTCCCTGGCCAACCTGATAGCCCGGCTTGGACGCCACTCTGAGGAGATTGGCCGCATCGTCCAGGTCATCACGGAGATATCATCCCAGACGAACCTCCTTGCCCTAAACGCGGCCATAGAAGCGGCGCGAGCAGGCGAACACGGCAAGGGCTTCGCCGTAGTGGCCGATGAAGTGCGGAATCTCGCTGAGGATTCCTCCAAAGAAGCGAAACTCATTTCGGAGCAGGTACAGAACATACGGCATGCCATTGACAACGCCGTACGCTCGGTGAACACAGTAGCCCACGAAGTTGAGTACGGCAGCGAGGTCGCACACCGGGCGGATACCGTTTTCCTCGACATCGCGGAAGGCGCCTCACGCACCACCGATCTGCTGTACGGCATCACTTCTATGATCGAGACGCTGCAGGCCAACACGGCCGATGTCCAGAAGGCGGTTGAGGCCATAAACACCGTGGTAGTCCAAAACGCGGCGTCAGGAGCCGAAATGGCTGAGGGCGCCCGGAAGGTTCGCGAACTCACCGAGAGCGTCGCCGGGATATCCGAGGAGAACGCCGCAGCGATCCAGGACCTAGCCGATTCGACCAAGGAAGTCAACGCGTCGGCAGGGTCGGTCCTCCGTGCCGCCGAGTCTCTGGCGGCGCTTGCCGGCGGGCTCAAGGAGATGGTCTCCAGGCTGCAGATAACCTCCTGAGCGCGGCGGTAGGGAATGTGTACGGATATGTAGGGGTATTTCCCTCGGCACAAACCTATGCGGAACTGCGCAAACCGCGGGAAATGTGCACCCGCGGGGATGATCCTTGGGGACCCATGCGCCGGTGGAGATATTCTGCCGGGAAATACGCACAGGTGGGGACGTTCTGCGGGAAATATGCGCTGGTGGGGATATCTTCCAGGGATGCGTGCGCCCGTGGGGATATCTTCCGGAGACGTATGCACAGGTGGGGATATCCTGCAAGGGCATGTGGATCGGCGCGGATGCCTGCCTCTCCCGAGGATTTCTGCGCCCGCCGGGGGACTTCTGCGCCCGCCAGGGGACGTCTGCGCCCGCGGGGGACGTCGCCTAGAGCCCAGCTCAGAAGCAGCCTAGATGGGTGTGCCCTTCTTCGTGGCCGCTACAATAATGACCAAAGTGAAGAGGATCTCCAGCGCCAACAGGATGTACGACCAGTGCCTGAAGAGGCGCCCGGCGTTTTCCCGTGATGCCGGACGGGCCACGAAGTCACGAAGCGCAGACTTAATGTCAACCCAGAGGCGAGCGAGCTCCGGGCGGATCCTCAGGACCAGCAGCACTCCTGCCGCGCAGATGAAGTAGTAGAGAACGTCAGCGACCCCTTCCCCATAGCGTTTGCCTATGGCGGTGAGCAGGACCATGTAGGCGTTCCCCGTGGCATGGAAGACAATGGCAGGCAGTACGGAGTCGTGTTTCACAGTAAGGAGGCCCGCGATCAGGGCGACGACAAAGGCTCCCACGATGGCAAGCGGGTGGTGGAAAGAGGCGAAGATGACGGCGGGGAACACCACGGACCAGCCAGTGCCGAGGGCCTTGAGCCCCGAGGAGAAGAAGCCTCGAAAGAACATCTCCTCCGCTATGGGTACTATGATGCAGACTGACAGGACTTGTCCCAGGGAAAACGGATCCTCCAGCGGGGACGGGAAGAGCTCCGCCCATTGTCCCATCCCGCCACGGGTGGCGGCGTCGATACCCTCAAGTATTAGGACTTCGACCGAGGACAGAACCAGCGCCACGGCGATCGGAAACGCGAGGGCACCGGGGCTCACCTTGTTCAGGCGAAACACTTCTCCGGGGGAGGCGCCCTTGCGGGCAATGATGATCCAGGCCGTAAGGCAAAACCACAGGGTATCAGGGAGCAGCCCGGCGTAATCGGGCACTATGAGGACCGAGAGCATTAGAATGAGCATTCCCAAGTGATGGGCCTTGGGCGGGTCAAAAGGGTCTATGGGGCGTTTCTCCCTCTCTCCCATGCCGTGCTCCGGCGGCCTCCCCGCTACGCCTTCCCGCACACGGGGCACTCGGGATTTCTGGCGGACTCGTAGAAGATGACCTGGTTGCTCCACACATCCATCCAGAGGACCTTCTGGAGCACCGCGTCTTTCCTGCCCGACAGGATCTTCAGAGCTTCTGTAGCCTCATAGCAGCCGATAAGGTTTGCCAGAGGCCCGAGGATTCCCACCGTGTCGGCAGTGAAAGGCGTCCTCCTCTTCTCCGCTCCAGGGAGGAGGCATTCGTAGCATGAGGTCTTTCCCGGGATCACGGTGTGGACGGTCCCGTACGTCCCCACGCACGCTGCATGCACCCACGGTATTCCCCTTGCAACACAGGCCCTATTGATCACTGACCGGGCCTTGAACCCGTCCATCCCGTCGACAACGACAGTGGCGTCCTTAATGAGATCGTCGACCGATGACTCATTTACGTCCCGAACAAGGGCCTCAATTCTCACGCCGGCGTTCACACGGGCAAGACGCTCCTTGGCGGCCAGGGCTTTGGGCCGTCGCCCGGATGCGTCGTCTTCATCGTACAGGGATTGCCTCTGGAGATTGTGGACCTCCACGATGTCCCGGTCGACGAGCCTGAGTGTGCCCACTCCGGCCCGACACAGGAGGTTGGCAACAGTCGAGCCCAAACCGCCTAGACCCAGGACGACTGCGGTGCCACGGCTGATGGCCGTTTGGCCATGTTCCCCGATCTCTCGAAGACGCGTATGCCTCGAGTACCTGGAAAGAGAGTCCACAAGCCCCACCTCCCGTGCATTATTCGACGGGATCAGGCCGGACACCCTCTACAGCGAACCGCGGAAAAAAGGGATGAGCGTGAGCCCATCCCTCCGTTCCCCGAGCCTTCTCGCGTAGACCCGGAGAACCGTATAGGAGCGGTGAAGGAGGTGCCTGGGGGCACGGCTTGTGATCGTGCGCACAGGCACAACCTCCTCATGCACCACCATACCACCCTGCGTGAGGAAGGGCAACCAGTTGTCGGCTGATAAAGCATGTCAACCCACTGTATGTATTCGTAGGGTGCTGGGCCAGACCTGACGGCAGCTACCACTTCACGGCAATAGGCTCATAGTCTACGGGCACGCAGCGGTCGTAGTTCCTGTCTGGGCCGTCGCCGGCACTGAGACTGCTCGTGTACTCGCCGTAGTACAAGAGCCCGGACTCACCATAGACCGCCAGGTAGAAGTCACAATTGTATCGTCCCTTTTTGGCTGTCAGGAAATCCGCGACAGCGAGGCGACCGCCGTCATAGTCCATCGAGGCTCCACCCCATATATGAAAGGGGCCTTCCCCATCCGTGATTTCAGCCGTGAACCGCAAGTCATAATGGCCTCCGTCGCTCACGGTGACAACAGCCAGTTTGTAGCCGGAGAGCACGGCCGTGAGGAATCCGTCT
>CAZYFG010000148.1:0-782 GCA_964646835.1 uncultured Eubacteriales bacterium
GGCAGTGTAGTGTACTCCAGTTCCTCGAGCCCGAGACGGTGGGGTTCAAAGGGGCCCATGGACCGGAGGTAGTCGGCAATCTCATTGGCAATCTGGCGGGCGCGGTCATACGCAGGATCCGCGAAGAAGTCTTGCGGTCCGACCAGCTTGCCCTGGCAGAGCTGGAATCCGAAAGCCATTACCCTCGGCGGTCCGTCAAACCTGGTAGGAGTAGCCTGAGCCGCGCCGCAAGGCATGAGCGGACCGTGATGCGAACCTCTCATCCACCCCGCCACGATGTGGGGCTTGGAGAAGGGCTCTAGGGCTTCCCCGACGGCCGGCATGCCGCTCTGGCACCTGACGATAAGGACCGGGTCGTCCTTGCCTACGTACCGGCCGGCCATGAGGTTCAAACGCTGTGTCGACGATGTGGCCGCGATATCGCCGAGAGTCCGCGAGTACACGGCTTTCACGCAGTAGCGGCCCGGCGCCCCGATGAACACCAGGAGGTCGTAGATCTCCTCGGGGCAGTGGAACACAACCTTCTTGTGCTCCATGAGGTCGTGGACCTCGAAATCAAACCCTTGGTGCATCTTGGGGTCGATAACAAGCCCGGCGGTGTTGAACGGATCGGCGAACATCTTGTAGAGCGGGTAGTTCCAGGCTCCCGGCTCGGTCTTGTCGGCCATGAAGACGATGACCGGCTCCGATGGCCTCTCCTCGAACTCCATCTCGGCGCACCCCGGGCCCATTCCTTTGATGTTGCCTGAGAACGAGTCGGCCAGGAGGTATTGCCCTGCCCC
>CAZYFG010000148.1:792-2976 GCA_964646835.1 uncultured Eubacteriales bacterium
ACGTGGTCCACATGGAAGTCGATAAGCAGCCCCTTGCCACGCGTCTCGAGGTGGTCCTTGGCCGCCGCCAGTAGGTCCGGGTGCACTGACGAGTGTCCCACGAACCCGCCTACGTCGGCCTTGATAACGGATAGCGTTACCTTAGACAATTACTATCCCTCCGGTGCTTAATAGGAACGCCAGAAGACTTCTCGTTCAGGTCGACGTAATCCTCCCCCGCCTCATGACGACGGCGAGAAGCATGCCGGCGACAAACCCTCCGATGTGCGCCCACCAAGCGACGCCCCCTTGAGCGGCAACGCCTATGGAAGCCACTCCCGAGAAGAGGTTTGTGAGGAACCAGAGGAACAGGAACACGATGGACGGGACCTCGACCATGGGCAGGAAGAAGCCTATGGGTATGAGCGCCAGCACCCTCGCTCTGGGAAACATGACGAAGTAGGCTCCCAGAACCCCGGCAATGGCCCCGCTGGCACCTACCGTGGGTACCGTCGAGGACGGAGACGAGAATACGTGGGCAAGCGACGCGATGATGCCCGAGGACAGGTAGAAGATCGCATAGCGTCCGTGACCAAGCCGGTCTTCCACATTGTCGCCGAAGATGAACAAGTACATGAGGTTCCCAAAGAGATGCACCCAACCTACGTGGATAAACAGGGAGGTAATGAGGGCGAGCCACCCGGACGTCATCCGAAGGGCGTTCGGGGTGAAAGCACCCGGGTTGACGAGCACCGCCGGAATGACCCCGTACTTGAGCGTGAACGCGTTGAGACCGCGTTCCGTGAGGGAGATCTCGTACACAAAGACCAAGAGGTTCAGCGCGATGAACAGCCAGTTTACAAAGGGTCTCCGGCGAGACCGCTGAGTGTCCCTAATCGGGATCATTTCCGTCCCTTCCTTCCGGGTGCCGTCTATTCCTAGAGCATTCCCCGTTAATACAAGTATAGGAGCGAGTCCACCGGGGCGTAGTCGTCGGTCAGGAGAACCGCCCCTTCCCTGGATATCTCGGCCTCATAGAGCGAGGAGGCAAGGTCGGAAAAGCCCTCCAGCCTGACCCGGCTACCCTCCAAGACCTTTGCCTTTTCGATCAATTGATCCTTGCTAAGCATAGTCGCGTGGCCGCTTCCAGCCTTTTGACAAAACACCTCTATGTTTCGCAGGGTCGACTCGGTGCCGGGCCGGTAATTCACCGGGAACACGTACGTGTCCGGGAAAACCCGCGTGATGCTGAGCAGCATGGAGCCGAACAGCTTTGACCGGGTACCTTCCAGCGCGCCGATCAGGTTTGACGCCAGCACCCCGCCCGGCTTTAACCTCTCCCGGGCCAACTCAAAGAACTCCACCGTCGTCAAGTGAAAAGGGATCGAGTCGGCGTAGTAAGCGTCGATCATGATGAGGTCGTAGGCCTTCTGTGAATTCTTGAGGAAGGTCCGCCCGTCGGCGACATGCACCCTTATCTCGTTATCTCCGGGAAAACCGAAATATTCCCGAGCGACGCGCACAACTTCCGGGTCGATCTCCACGCACTCGATGGTCATGTCCGGGTAATCTCTGTGAAAGCGCTTGGGAACGGTGCCGGCCCCCAGGCCGATGACGAGGACATCCGATATGTCCTCCTTGAACGCCAGAGCCAGATGGAAGAAGTCCGTATATGGAAAGACGCTCTCATAGGGCCTGTCAGGGTACATCCCGCTCTGGATGGAGTTGTCGAACTTGAGGAGACGGCTCCCGCCATCCTCCACAACGTAGATGTGATGGTAGAGCGACTGGGTTTCGAATATGACTCCACCCGGAGCGCCGGAAAGCCGGGAGAAGCCCCCGACGGACACCAGCAAGACGCACAGGATCAAGGCGGCCGCCACCGTTCGTCTCGGCCGGGCGACGAGACACAGCGCCGCGCTCATAAGGATAAGGAAAACCGAAAGGTACCTGAGTATCGCTTCGGTCCCGGCAACCGGGACCAGGTAGAACGAAGTGAGGAATGTCCCGGCGATACTGCCCGCATTGGACACTGCGTACAGAAGACCCGTAGACCTGCCCGCGCTCTCTATTCGTCGCACGTTGAGCCTGACGCACCAAGGGGAAACGGTGGCCAGAAGCAGCGAGGGAATGAAGAACAAGACAGTTGAGGCCCACAGCGTTGCTTGGATGCCTCCGGATCCCGCCAGTGCCGGCAGGAGGCGC
>CAZYFG010000148.1:2986-4085 GCA_964646835.1 uncultured Eubacteriales bacterium
GAAAGCACAGGGATGAGTCCCGTCCAAAGGCCCGCCGCCGCGAGGACATATGAAGTGTCGGACAGGTTGGGAAAACGGTCGGAAAGGTACCCGCCTGCGTAGTACCCGATGCTTAGGGCCAGGAGGACAATGCCGATGAGACTCCCCCACACGTAGATGGACGATCCAAAGAAGGGGGCCAGCACCCGGGAACCGACCATCTCGAGGCTCATGAGGGCGGCGCCGGAAAAGAAGGCCAGAGCATACACGGCGAAAACCATGGCAGACCTCCTGAAACGAACGGAGGGCCTCTCCGGCCCTCCCCTCTCCTCTACCGTGAAACCGACCTAGATGGCCTTGGCTTCCTGCACATAGGCCTTGATGAGTTCCTCCAGGATCTCATCGCGTTCCACTTTGCGAACAAGGCTCCTCGCGTTGTTATGGCTCGTAATGTAAGTGGGATCCCCTGACAGAAGATAACCGGCAATCTGGCTCACCGGGTTGTGGCCTTTTTCCTTAAGGGCCATATAAACCTTGAGGATGATCTCCCTTGTCTCATCGTCTCTGTCGGGCTTCACCTTGAAAAAACGCGTCTCTTCGAACTCAGCCATACCCAGGATCCCCCCATAGGATCACTCTTTCGCCACGACGTCAAAAACTCCTACGTCCGAACCGCAATTACTGGGCAATTCCCAAGAGCCGCCAGGCTTCGTTTCTGGCTTCTTCCAGGGCTTTGTCAAGCGCTTCCGGAATCTTGCCGCCCGATTGGGCGAGCTCGGGTTTCCCCCCGCCGGATCCGCCCATCGCCTGGGCGCCCTTCCGCACGATGGTCACCGCGTCTGCGCCTCTCTGCACGGCCTCAGGCGTGGCCATTACCACCATGGTGGCCCGCCCACCTTTGGCAGAGCCGAGAATGACCACATGAGCCCCGGCTTCCTTCAGGCGATCCCCCAGACTGCGGAGTTCTCCTGCATCCATATCGTCTTGACGGGAAACCACCACTTCGCGGTTCCTTTCTGTGCCATCATCTTTTTCCAGACTCGAGACGAGAGCCCGGGAAACTTCATCTATGGTCCCTGTCCTCAGTTTCTGGATCTCCCGAGAGTACCTGGACACGGTC
>CAZYFG010000148.1:4095-5335 GCA_964646835.1 uncultured Eubacteriales bacterium
TCTGCAAGAGATGCCACTTTCTCGCGCACCTCGTCGACGCCGCACCCAAGGTACGAGGCAAGATCCTGAATGGTCAGAGAGAGCTGCCTGGATCTCTCCAGCGCAGCCGCGCCGGCCACCGCCTCCAACCTGCGGACGCCTGCCGCTACGGCGCTCTCGGAGACGATCTGCACTTGCCCGATCTCTCCGGTCCGACGGACGTGGGTCCCGCCGCACAGCTCTTTGGAGAAGCCGGATACCTCAACCAATCGGACCCTTTCGCCGTACTTCTCGCCGAACAGAGCGACGGCGCCCTCTTCTTGCGCCTCCCTCAAACCTTCCTCCCGCCAAGAGACCGGCAGGTCTGCCATAACCGCGTCGTTCACCATGTCTTCAATCTTGCGAATGTCCTCTTTGGAGAGAGGCGCAAAGTGGCTGAAATCGAAACGCAGCCTGTCTTCCTGTACCAAAGAGCCCGCTTGCTGCGCGTGGTCTCCGATAACGGCCCTCAAGCACTTGTGGATCAAGTGGGTTGCCGTATGGTGACGTTCCAGGCCTCGCCTCCGCTCGGTGTCGACCGAGAGGACAACTCCCTGTCCAACCATGAGGCCCTGCTTGGTAGCCTGTACCTTGTGGAGATAAACCCCCGAGGGGGTCCGCGCCACGTCCACAATCTCGGCCAGCAGTTGGCCCTGCTCCGAGGCGATGCTCCCCCGGTCGGATTCCTGCCCTCCTCCTGTCGCGTAGCAGGGAGTCCTGTCAAGGACCAAGAGGGCTTCCTCTCCGTCCAGGACCTCCGAAACCCTCGAATCGTGCTTAACCAGCGCAAGGACCTTGGCTTGGCATGAATCCAGTTCATAGCCTACAAACTCCGTCGGCGGCACTTCGGCGATGAGGGAATGGATGTCCGCCACGTCGTCGCGAAGACCCATCCTGGCTCCCCGGCTCCTCTCGCGCTGCTCAGCCATGGCGTCCTCAAAAGATTTCTCGTCTACCGCGAGGCCCGACTCTCTCGCCATATCCTTGGTGAGGTCAATGGGGAACCCAAAGGTGTCGTACAGGAGGAACGCGTCTCTCCCAGGCAATGCCTTTTGACCGCTTTCCTTGGCCGACGCGATGAGCGCGAGAGCCCTCTTCTGCCCTTCCTCCAGCGTGGTCAGGAACCTCTCCTCGTCCTGCGTAAGGAGTTTCTGGATGAAGTCTGTCTTTCCAAGAAGCTCGGGGTAGGCTTGGCCCATCACCACTGCGACCACCGGTACCA
>CAZYFG010000149.1:0-5246 GCA_964646835.1 uncultured Eubacteriales bacterium
CAGAGCGCCGAAGAAGCGCCCTTCGCCCCGGCGGCGGTCAGCGCGCGGCCAGAGGCCGTTCCAGGAACCTCACGAGCGGACCGGCGGTGTCTATCTCCACCCGGGCGCCCATGGGCAACATGGCCCGGAACTCTCCGTGACCTGCGGGAACGCCCTTGATACACGGCTTTCCGGTACCCTGGAAGTACTGCGCAAGGATTTCATCGACAGTAAAGGAAGGCGATTCGCCGCTCGGATCGCAACCGGTGAAATCGCCCAGCAAGATCCCTGCCGCATCGGCCAATTTCCCTGTCTGTTCGAGTTGGCACAGCATCCTGTCAACCCGGTAGGGTCTTTCGCCGACCTCCTCGAGGAAAAGGATCTTGCCTCTCGTATCCAGTTCCCAGCGCGTTCCCGACAAGGCCGCGATGAGCGACAGGTTCCCGCCGACAAGGTCTCCTGATGCCCGGCCGCTCTCGACCGGCAAGAGCACCTGTGCCGGAGCTCCGGAACGGTGGGGCATCCGGAGGTCTCCGCCTGCCCATGTACCGTCCAGGACTTGCCTGAACCCTTCGAGGTTGTAGGGCGTCGACAGTCCCGAGTCCTTCCCCGACTCAACCATCGGCCCGTGGAAGGTGATGAGCCGCATTTCCCGCCAGAAGGCAAGATGGAGCGCGGTTATGTCGGAAAAACCAACGAGGATTTTCCTGTGGGCTCTGAGCACACTGAAATCCAGGTAGGGAAGCATGCGGGTTGCGCCGTACCCTCCGCGCGCAGCGACAACTGCCTTTACCTCCGGGTCCGTCCATGCCCACATGAAATCGTTGGCACGCTCCAAGTCCTCTCCGGCCAGATAGCCGTACCGCTTGAGGAGGGACTTCCCCACCTTGACCTTATATCCGAGCGACTCAAGGATGCCGATCCCCCTGTCCAGAGCGTCCCTGTGGACTGCTCCCGAGGGGGCTACCACGGCGACAACATCGCCATCACGCAAACGCGGAGCCTTTCTCTTCACTGAGGACCACCCCTCAAGCTCGTTTCTACCGTACTGAAGCAATAGTAAAGCTTGCCGGTCGGTCTTGGGAGGGGAAAATAGAAGGCCCGGGCAGACACGCGCTGCCCGGGCCGAAGTGACTGTCAGCCAACCCTGAGTGACAGGGTTTCGTTCCGGTACCTCTCTGAAATCTGGGCTAAGAGGTCGAGCATCTCCGCTATTTCGGGAGCCTTGAAGAACTCCTTCAGTCTGCGGGCGCAGAAATCCCCGTCCTCAATGCTGCAGAAGCCTACCAGCTCCTCATACTCCAATCCCAACGTCGAGGCCAACTTATTGATGGTCATCTCATAGTCTCTATGTAGACGCTCAGCCGACACGGTATCCCACCTCACGGAAAACATTGGGCCACTTAAAACGATTATCGACAAGAGCCGAAGAAGAGCAACACGTTTTGGCTTAAGAACCGCTAAAGTTCACTGCCGGTATGGCCTCACGGGCTTTGTACGGGCTTTAAGCTTCGGACTGGTGTAAAATGCTGTGGGACTCAGTGACGGGAGTTGGTCGACTTGTTGATTGGCTTGGACGCGGGAGGCTCTCTGACCAAGGTCGTGATCGAGCGCGACGGGCATAGGGAATTCCACATGACAGACCTGGACGGAGCAGTTGAGATCGCCCGAACGCTACCTCGGTGCGAGGGAATATACCTGACCGGATGCATGGCGGGAGTCGTTGAATCGCGCCTGCCCGATAGCCTCAAGGCCAGAGTCCACCGCAGAGATGAGCTGGAGTCCTTCTGGGCCGGAGCCCGAGAGATGCTGTCCAGCGAGGGCCGACCGTCTGACTCATTCGTCCTTGTGGCGTTCGGCACAGGAACCTCGGTGTTCACGGTGTCGGGCGGGAAAGGTACCCGGACAGCCGGCACTGCAGTAGGCGGCGGCACCCTCACCGGTCTCTCACGCCTTTTGCTCGGTACGCGCGATTTCGAGGAGATCATGGAACTTGCCTCTCAGGGGAATCGCCACAAGGTCGACCTCATGGTGTCCGACCTCTATCCCGACGCCGCTTCCTCACCTGTGCTGAACGCCCTTACCGCGGCCAACTTCGGCGCCAGGCGCATTGACCTCGCGGAAAAACAAGACGTCGCATCGGCCATCCTCCAACTGGTCGTCGAGACCATCGCTGTGATCTCGATCCAAGTCGCGCGGACCCACGGGATCGACACGGTGGTCATTGCCGGGTCCCCCCCGAGACACCCGCTTGTCAGAGAGAGATTCGGCGAATTGGGAGCTCTCCTGGGCCACGACTTCTTCACCTTTCTGGAATCCGGCCCGTACTGCGGGGCCCTGGGAGCCATGATCCTCCCCACCAGCTGATCCTCCCCGCCACATGATCCTGCGGTCGCGGGAACCAACCGGCGGGACCATCGTCTTTGGAGGTGGGAGGAATGCGAGATGAAAAATACCAACAGCACGCGGACGTTGGTCTACAGAGCGGTCTTGCTGTTTTGCGTCATACTCCTTGCCTCGGCAGTGTCGGCCTGCAGGCCAAAGGACATTGTGTCCCTGGCCAAGCTGGACAAGGGAGACCTGTACGTAGGCGATGAGTTCGGCAACGCATGGTTTGTCAATGACCCGGCCGATATCTTGAGCGCGCTCAAGATATCGGCCGGGTCATTGACAAACCATGCGTTGCCGAACTCATCGCCTACGTACAGGTCTCCCTTGTCCAGCTTGGCCAGGGACACAATGTCCTTTGGCCTGCAGGCCGACACTGCCGAGGCAAGGAGTATGACGCAAAACAGCAAGACCGCTCTGTAGACCAACGTCCGCGTGCTGTTGGTATTTTTCATCTCGCATTCCTCCCACCTCCAAAGACGATGGTCCCGCCGGTTGGTTCCCGCGACCGCAGGATCATGTGGCGGGGAGGATCAGCTGGTGGGGAGGATCATGGCTCCCAGGGCCCCGCAGTACGGGCCGGATTCCAGAAAGGTGAAGAAGTCGTGGCCCAGGAGAGCTCCCAATTCGCCGAATCTCTCTCTGACAAGCGGGTGTCTCGGGGGGGACCCGGCAATGACCACCGTGTCGATCCCGTGGGTCCGCGCGACTTGGATCGAGATCACAGCGATGGTCTCGACGACCAGTTGGAGGATGGCCGATGCGACGTCTTGTTTTTCCGCGAGGTCAATGCGCCTGGCGCCGAAGTTGGCCGCGGTAAGGGCGTTCAGCACAGGTGAGGAAGCGGCGTCGGGATAGAGGTCGGACACCATGAGGTCGACCTTGTGGCGATTCCCCTGAGAGGCAAGTTCCATGATCTCCTCGAAATCGCGCGTACCGAGCAAAAGGCGTGAGAGACCGGTGAGGGTGCCGCCGCCTACTGCAGTGCCGGCTGTCCGGGTACCTTTCCCGCCCGACACCGTGAACACCGAGGTTCCTGTGCCGAACGCCACAAGGACGAATGAGTCAGACGGTCGGCCCTCGCTGGACAGCATCTCTCGGGCTCCGGCCCAGAAGGACTCCAGCTCATCTCTGCGGTGGACTCTGGCCTTGAGGCTATCGGGCAGGCGCGATTCAACGACTCCCGCCATGCATCCGGTCAGGTATATTCCCTCGCACCGAGGTAGCGTTCGGGCGATCTCAACTGCTCCGTCCAGGTCTGTCATGTGGAATTCCCTATGCCCGTCGCGCTCGATCACGACCTTGGTCAGAGAGCCTCCCGCGTCCAAGCCAATCAACAAGTCGACCAACTCCCGTCACTGAGTCCCACAGCATTTTACACCAGTCCGAAGCTTAAAGCCCGTACAAAGCCCGTGAGGCCATACCGGCAGTGAACTTTAGCGGTTCTTAAGCCAAAACGTGTTGCTCTTCTTCGGCTCTTGTCGATAATCGTTTTAAGTGGCCCAATGTTTTCCGTGAGGTGGGATACCGTGTCGGCTGAGCGTCTACATAGAGACTATGAGATGACCATCAATAAGTTGGCCTCGACGTTGGGATTGGAGTATGAGGAGCTGGTAGGCTTCTGCAGCATTGAGGACGGGGATTTCTGCGCCCGCAGACTGAAGGAGTTCTTCAAGGCTCCCGAAATAGCGGAGATGCTCGACCTCTTAGCCCAGATTTCAGAGAGGTACCGGAACGAAACCCTGTCACTCAGGGTTGGCTGACAGTCACTTCGGCCCGGGCAGCGCGTGTCTGCCCGGGCCTTCTATTTTCCCCTCCCAAGACCGACCGGCAAGCTTTACTATTGCTTCAGTACGGTAGAAACGAGCTTGAGGGGTGGTCCTCAGTGAAGAGAAAGGCTCCGCGTTTGCGTGATGGCGATGTTGTCGCCGTGGTAGCCCCCTCGGGAGCAGTCCACAGGGACGCTCTGGACAGGGGGATCGGCATCCTTGAGTCGCTCGGATATAAGGTCAAGGTGGGGAAGTCCCTCCTCAAGCGGTACGGCTATCTGGCCGGAGAGGACTTGGAGCGTGCCAACGATTTCATGTGGGCATGGACGGACCCGGAGGTAAAGGCAGTTGTCGCTGCGCGCGGAGGGTACGGCGCAACCCGCATGCTTCCCTACCTGGATTTCAGTGTGCTCAGAGCCCACAGGAAAATCCTCGTTGGTTTTTCCGACATAACCGCGCTCCATCTTGCCTTCTGGCGGGAAATGCGGCTCATCACCTTCCACGGGCCGATGGTTGAGTCGGGGAAGGACTCGGGACTGTCGACGCCCTACAACCTCGAAGGGTTCAGGCAAGTCCTGGACGGTACATGGGCAGGCGGAGACCTCCGGATGCCCCACCGTTCCGGAGCTCCGGCACAGGTGCTCTTGCCGGTCGAGAGCGGCCGGGCATCAGGAGACCTTGTCGGCGGGAACCTGTCGCTCATCGCGGCCTTGTCGGGAACGCGCTGGGAACTGGATACGAGAGGCAAGATCCTTTTCCTCGAGGAGGTCGGCGAAAGACCCTACCGGGTTGACAGGATGCTGTGCCAACTCGAACAGACAGGGAAATTGGCCGATGCGGCAGGGATCTTGCTGGGCGATTTCACCGGTTGCGATCCGAGCGGCGAATCGCCTTCCTTTACTGTCGATGAAATCCTTGCGCAGTACTTCCAGGGTACCGGAAAGCCGTGTATCAAGGGCGTTCCCGCAGGTCACGGAGAGTTCCGGGCCATGTTGCCCATGGGCGCCCGGGTGGAGATAGACACCGCCGGTCCGCTCGTGAGGTTCCTGGAACGGCCTCTGGCCGCGCGCTGACCGCCGCCGGGGCGAAGGGCGCTTCTTCGGCGCTCTG
>CAZYFG010000150.1:0-4722 GCA_964646835.1 uncultured Eubacteriales bacterium
GGAGGTTCCCAAGGCCGAAAGCCGGCGGTTCTTCGATATGAGCGAGAAGGGTCCGGCCGTGCTCCTCCTTGGAGGTTCCAGGGGCGCCAGGACCCTCGTTGAGGCGGGCATCGAGATCTCCAGGCGCATGCCGGAAGGGGCATCCATGCTGTTTGTTACAGGCGCGGAGTACTACGGGGAAGCTTGCGGGGCGCTGGGAGTCATGCCCAAAGACGGGATAGACGGCGCTCGGGCTGGGAATATTATCCTAAGGCCGTACGTCCATGACATGGCCAGGGCTTACAGGGCCTGCGACCTGGTAATCGGCCGGGCGGGGGGGATGACCCTGGCCGAGGTTACGGCGTTAGGTCTCCCCGCGGTCATCGTGCCATCGCCTAATGTCGCGGGCAACCATCAGGAGTACAACGCGAGGGCTTTGGAGGACGCCGGGGCGGCGGTGGTCGTGAGGGAGGGGCCAAACGCGGCACGGGCTGTGGCCGACGCCGCGCTCGGCCTGTTGGGAGACCCGGGGAGGCTTGCCGGTCTCTCTCGCGCGTCCCAAAGGATCGGCAAGAGAGAGGCAACGACGGAGATATGCCGCCATCTCATAGAACTAGCGGGAAGAGGCAAGTAGGCCGGGACTGCAAGAGACGGCGGGGCAGAGTCAGGAAGCATTGGACAAGCTAAAGGCAGAAGGGCAGTCAAAGACGGAGTCGGGAAGGTGCGTCATGACCACGATACATTTCATAGCAATCGGAGGCCAGGGCATGTCCGGCATCGCGCGGATCCTCCTTTCCAGGGGGTATTCCGTGACGGGGTCCGACGTCAAGGCATCCGGTTTGACCGAGCAACTGGAGAGGATGGGCGCCCGCGTCCACTTGGGGCACCGGGCCGAGAACCTGGGTTCGCCCGACATGGTGGTCGTGTCTTCGGCGATCCACGAGGACAACCCGGAGCTCATGGCAGCGCGAGCGCGGGGGATACCCGTGGTTCACCGGATGGATATGCTCTTGGAGGCTGTGAACGGCAAGAGACTGGTGGCCGTTGCGGGAGCGCACGGCAAGACGACCACGACTTCTATGATTGCCTGGGTCCTGGTGAAGGCGGGCAAGGACCCGACGTACCTGGTGGGTGGAGAGATCGGCGGTCTGGACAACTCGCGGCCGGGCGAAGGCCCCCACGCGGTTTTCGAGACCGACGAGAGCGATGGCTCGTTCCTCAAGTGCCACGCCGATGTTGCGGTCGTGACGAACATCGATAACGACCACATGGAGTACTGGGGCTCTATGGAGGCTCTGGAGAGGGCCTTCTTTGATTTCCTTGAAGGCGTGAGGCCCGGCGGAACCAGGATCGTCTGTGTTGACGATCCGCGGCTTAGGAAGTGGGCGGAGCGGACTCCCGACGCGGTGACCTACTCCGCTCAAGGGGACGCGGTCTGGGAAATCCGCGACGCGGACGTGAACGGGTGGACGATGACAGGGAAGGTGTTCTTCCGTTCCCAAGAGGTGGCTCGACTCAAGCTAGGCGTCATAGGCACCCACAACCTCCAGAACGCGGCCGCGGCCGTAGCGGCGGCGGAGTCTTGCGGGATCTCGCCGCAAGAAGCTTGCCGCCATCTGGAATCGTTCCCCGGGGCCAAGAGGCGGATGGAGAGGATCGGCACGCATAATGGTGTCCTCATACTTGATGACTTCTCTCACCATCCGAGCGAGGTGGCGGCGTCCCTCCGGGTCTTGAAGGGCATATCCACCAAAGGCCGTGTGATCGTCGTCTTCCAGCCTCACAGGTACGCCAGGACGAGGATCCTCAAGGACGACTTCGGCAAGGCGCTGGCGCTGGCGGACAGCGTGTTTGTGACGGGCATTTACGCGGGGCCGGGTGAGGTCGTCGAGGAAGGCGTGGGTTCGTGGATGGTCAGCGAAGCGGTGGCTCGGACCGGGCACCGAGAAGTGCGGCTCATAGAGGACGCGGAGGAGGCTTGCCGTCAGGCGGCCCTATCGGCCAGACCGGGCGACATGGTGGTAACGATGGGCGCAGGCGACGTCTGGAAACACCACGACACCATACGAAAAGCCCTGCTCAGAGGTTGTGAGTAACCAGTCGGGGGCCGGAGCCGTAGAATGTTCAGGTGTCTTGGACGTTTGCCGCCGGGAGAGTGGTGTACTCATGTTCAAGTTCGTAATAGAGGGGCGCAGGCCGCTCATGGGGACGGTCCGGGCCAGCGGGGCCAAGAACGCCGTCCTTCCCATAATGGCAGCTACCGTCATGGCCGGATCGCCCTGCGTCTTACGCAATTCACCTGACCTCAGCGATGTTCGCACCATGTCAAGGATCCTTGAGGGACTTGGGGCTCACGTTGAGCGGACCGACGACGGGTCTCTCATCATAGACCCCACCACCATAGACCACCATGTGGTGGACGAGATGCTCATGAGGCAGGTAAGGTCGTCGATTTTCCTGATGGGCCCGGTTCTCGGCAGGATGGGGAAGGTGCAAGTCTCGTACCCGGGCGGTTGCGACATCGGACAGCGTCCCATCGACCTCCACATCAAGGGACTGAAGGCGCTGGGAGCGTCTTTTGAGGAGAAACACGGACATATCATGGGCGAGCGCCGGACGTGGGAAGGGATAGACATCCACCTCGACATCCCTTCCGTGGGCGCCACCGAGAACATAATGATGGGAGCATGCTTGGCAAACGGAGTGACCGTGATACGGAACGCGGCCAAAGAGCCGGAGATCGTCGACCTTCAAGGCTTCTTGAACGCCATGGGCGCCAAAGTGAAGGGAGCCGGCACGGATGTGATCCGCATTGAGGGAGTATCCCGGCTCCGAGGCGCCGAGTACACCATCATGCCGGACAGGATTGAAGTCGGCACTCTCATGATCGGCGCCGTGATGACGTGCGGAGAGGTAATCGTCGAGAACGCCGTGGCAGAGCACGTCCAGGCGCTTACCTCCAAGCTCCGGGAGATCGGAGGGGAGATCGACTGGAACGGCCACGGGATCAGGGCCGTGGGCAGGTCGAGGCCCCGGGCCACAGATGTCAAGACACTCCCGTATCCGGGGTTCCCCACCGACATGCAGCCCCAGATGATGGCCCTCTTGTCCATCGCCGAAGGGACGTCGGTCATAACCGAGACCATCTTTGACTCCAGGTTCAAGCAGGCCGAGGAACTGGGTCGTATGGGGGCCAAAATCCGCAGCGAGGGCAGAACTGCTATAATCAAGGGTGTGCCGGCCCTTTCCGGCGCCATGGTCGAGGCAACCGATCTCCGTTCAGGCGCGTCTCTAGTACTGGCGGGCCTGTCGGCAGAGGGCAAGACTGTCGTGAGGGGCGTGCACAACATCGACCGGGGCTACGAACGGTTTGAGGAGAAACTGGTATCACTCGGCGCGTCCGTGAAGAGGGTTTCCGAAGACCGTCGTGGTTAGGTTCGAACCCGCCGCGGGTTCCGGGCGGCGGAAGGGGGACCTTAGTCATTGTCTTCCAGCCCGATACGATCAAGGCGCGAGAGAAGAAGCCTGACCTTCGTCCTTATCATACTGTTTTGCTTGTTTACCGGGGTTTTCTTCTTTCTCCGCTCTCCCTACTTCCATATCAGGGAGTTCAAGGTTCTGGGGTTGGAACGCGTAAGCAGGGGGGAGATCCTGGCAAGGTGCGGCCAGGAATCCGCCAGCATCTTCGCTTTCGACACCGAAAAGGCAGAGGACCTCATCGAGCTCTCGCCGTGGATCGAAACGGCAGAGGTGTGGCGGGAGCTTCCGGACACGGTGGCCATCCGGGTGACGGAAAGGACCCCTGTCGCCTTCATGCCGGTGGGAGATGACCTCTGGCTCGTGGACGCTGAGGCCCGAATCCTCGGGGTTGACGATGGGACGTGGACAGGCCTTGTCGCCCTTACCGGCCCCGAAGTCACCGCGACTCCGGGCCAGTTCCTGGACAGCGAGACATACGGCTGGGGTCTCAAGGCTTTGTCATTCATCGGCCCGGTTGCCAGAGAAAGGCTCACCGAAATCAGTATACAGGCCGGAGAAGCAAGCCTTATACTGGACGATGGATGCCGGGTTCTACTGGGCAAGGATACGGGGGACATCGGCAAGAAGGCGGCGGCGCTGGACTCGGTTCTCTTGGACCTCTCAGGTCAGGGCAAGATAGCGGAGCGCATAGATTTGCGCTTCGAGAAGGTGGCCATCAAGCTTAGGCCTGTGGAGGTAGAGGTACCCGGTGACGCCTCGGGCGCCGTCTCAGAAGGGCAAGACCATTAAGCGAGTAAGCGAGGTGAGGCTGTGAAGCGGGGAACTAACGTAGCGCTAACCCTTATATTCGCTTTGTTCGGCATTATGCTTGCTATGCAGTTCCGAGCGCGGCCTACTATCTCAGGCCCATTGCAGTACCAGCGGTCTGAGGAACTTTCTCTACTTCTTAGAGTGACCGAAGAAGAAAGGGACAAGCTCAGGGAGGAGGTAGCCCTCCTCAGGGATCAGTTGGCCGACACCAAATCAGTTGAAGACCAGGTGAGAGGCCTGCAAGAGGAACTGGCCAAGACAATGGTGTTGGCGGGAGTCTCGGAGGTGTGTGGGCCCGGCATATCTCTCACACTGTCCGATTCCACCTCGCCGAGCCAGCCCGGCCAGGACCCCAACCTTTTCGTTGTCCACGACAAGGACCTCCTGGAGGTTATCAACGAGGTGTTCGCGGCAGGCGCCGAGGCGGTGAGTGTCAACGGGCAGAGAGTTGTT
>CAZYFG010000150.1:4782-5143 GCA_964646835.1 uncultured Eubacteriales bacterium
GTCGCCACCACCGAAGTGACGTGCGCCGGCAACGTAATCATGATAAACGGGGTCCGCCAGGCGCCTCCCTTCAAGATCCTGGCGATCGGTGATCCTGCCACTCTTGAGGGCGGTCTCAAGATGAGAGGGGGCCTCATCGACAACCTGACCTTCTGGAAGCTGGAGGTCAAACTCACTACCGAAGAAGAGATCACCATACCGGCGTACACGGGTCCACTGTCGTTCAAGTACGCCAAGCCCGTCAGGAAGGAGGCCAACTAGATGTGGTACCTTCTGGCCGGGCTTCTGGCGGGAGTGCTGGTAGGTTTGAACCTGCCCTGGCAGGTACCCGCCGTGATGGCGCGCTACATGGCTGTCGGCA
>CAZYFG010000151.1:0-5109 GCA_964646835.1 uncultured Eubacteriales bacterium
ACACCGCCAAGCACCTCTGGACGACATTCTGGACTTCACGAATGTTGCCGGGCCACGTGTACTGCTTGAGGTACCCGACTGCCTCCGGTGACAAGGTGACGGGCGGCAGCTTGAGTGAGCGTGAGAAGGTACCGACAAAATGCTTGAAGAGGGCCTCTACGTCCTCGGGCCTCGCCCTGAGCGGAGGTATGTTGATCCTGAGGACGTCCAGGCGGTAAAACAGGTCTTCCCTGAACTCCCCTTTCCTGACCATCCCAACCAGGTCTCTGTTGCTGGCGGCCAAAATGCGCACGTCGATGGGGATGACTCTCTCTCCCCCGACTCTCCGGACCTGTCGCTCCTGCAATACGCGCAGGAGCTTCCCCTGAAGGCGCGGGGAAAGCTCGCTGATCTCGTCCAAGAGTAGCGTACCTTTATGAGCCATCTCAAAAAGGCCGGGCTTCCCTTCTTTTGTCGCGCCGGTAAATGCCCCTCCCACATAGCCAAAGAGCTCACTCTCCAAAAGCGCCTCGGGAAGGGCAGCGCAGTTCAGGGCTACGTAGGGTCCGTTGCGTCTGGTTGACGCGTTATGAATGGCCTGAGCGTAGACTTCCTTACCCGTGCCCGATTCTCCCAGGATAAGGACGGTGGCGTCTACAGCGGAAAACGCTTGGGCATTCGCCACGGTACGTCTCAGGATCTTTGACGAACCTATGATGTCCGAGAACCTCTTCTTGGCAACGTGGCCGAGTGAACGCAGGTTGTCCCTGACTGTGTGCTCCAGGGCCTCTACCCTTACCGCATCTCTTAGGCTGACCAGAGCCCCCGGAGCGCCCTTCCCTGAGCTCACTGGTCCTACAGAGGCCACTACCTGAGCGCCCGACGGCAACCTTATGACCGTGTCAGTGGCAGTGCCGTCCCGCAGGCTCTTTGAAACGGCATCCTCCAAGGCCCCTATCTGGAGATCTGACCCGCGGGTGGCGTTTGGCGCCTGGAGCATGGCTGCCGCCCGGGAATTCCAGAGTTCGGGCACTCCCGCGGAATCCGTCATTATGATTCCGTCTTCCATCGAGTCAAGGACGGCGTGAAGTCGCTGGTGTTTCTCCCTCTCGAGCTTCTGGACCCCCGCGACGCTTCCCTGAGGGCGTAGGCAACTGACTCTCGTCCCGAGCGGATGAGGACGGCAGGATACCCGTGTGCCTGGGCTATCTCGTAGGTTATCGCCCCACCGACGAAACATGTGTCCCCGGAGGCAGCCTGGCTCCGTATCACCTGATGGAGGTCCATGCCCCCTGTAATGTGAGTGATGGTCAAATCGACACCCAAAAACTCGGTGACGTCGGCAATTCCCTCTATCATGCTGGGAAAAGCAATGACCGAAATCTTCGGGGCCAGATTCCGCGCCTCTCCGATGGCCCGTACTACGTCGTAAGCGGTTACGGGGATGTCCACGATGGGGACTCCCGCCAGCCACTCAGGCTGCTCGCGCTTTAGAAAATTGGTGGTGCCGCCCCTCGAGAGGATGACGGTCGCTCCCCGGCTCACCAGACAGTTGCCCAACTCGAGAGCATCTGTGACACGGGACGGAAGGACCTCGACCTCTTCCTGGATCTCGCCGCGAAGGTCGGCGACTATGTCCTCGATCTCACGGTAGGCCGCAAGTACACCGATCATCCGCTCACGCTCCTTTGAGATGGTCAACATAAAGGCACGCCAAGGAACCGTGCCTCAAAAAGACGCTGCGCCCGTACCTTATATACCCAGATAGGCCTTTTGAATGGCGTCCGATTGTAAGAGCTCTTGGCCGGTTCCTTCCATGACAACCCGACCGGTCTGCAACACGTAAGCCCGGTCGGCCAGTTCCAGAGCCTCGTGAACGTGCTGCTCAACCAGCAGAATGGTGATCTTCTGCTTTTCATTGATCTCTTTCAGGGTCTCAAAGATCTCATCGACAAGCTTCGGCGCGATACCTAGAGAAGGCTCATCCAGCATGAGGAGCCTGGGCTTCAACATTAAAGCCCTGGCTATGGCCAACATCTGCTGCTCGCCTCCGGAGAGGGTCCCCGCCAGCTGCCCGAGACGGTTTTTCAGGATGGGGAACACACTGAACACTTTCTCCAGCACTTCTTCGCGGTCCGCCTGGGACTTCTTTGTAAAGGCGCCCAGAGTCAAGTTGTCCTTGATGCTCTGCCTGTTGAAAAGCCGGCGTCCTTCAGGCACGTGGGCTATACCCCGGAGCACGACTTCGTGGGGACGGAGAGCCGTGAGGCTCTCACCGTTCATCCTGATCTCGCCTTGGGTCGGACGTAAGAGAGAAGACACGGTCCTCAGAATGGTCGATTTTCCCGCGCCGTTGGAGCCGACAATGGAGACGATTTCCCCTTCTTCCACCCGGAAAGACACACCGTAGAGGGCCGGAACGCCATCGTAGCAGACGTGGATGTTGTCAACTTCTAGCAACGTACTTCCCTCCCAGGTATGCCTTGATGACCTCAGGGTTGGACGATACGGCTTCGGGCTTTCCTTCGTCAATCTTCTTTCCCGAGTTCAGAACCACTATCCGGTCGGAGATAGGCATGATGACTTCCATTACGTGCTCAACCATGAGGATCGTGATGCCCTCGCGACTTATGGCCCTTACACAGTCTACCGCAGCCTGGCACTCGGTAGGGTTGAGTCCCGCCATGGCCTCGTCGAGCATGAGAAGAGTGGGCTTGGTGGCGAGAGCCCGGGCCATCTCCAGCCTCTTCTTGTCGGCGATGGTGAGGGCCGAGGCAAGATAGTCCTTCTTTGGATAGAGACCCGTGAACTTGAGCACCTGAATGGCGCTCTCGCGCGCCCCCTTGTCGCTCGGGGTCCTCAAGTACGCCCCGACCATCACGTTGTCGAGGACGGTCATTCCTTTGAACACGCGGACTATTTGGAACGTCCTGGCGATCCCCGCCTGGCAGGCTTGTTCCGGGTTGAAACGCGTGATGTCCTGTCCGCGGAACAGGATCCTGCCCTTCTCCGGGTTGTATACCCCGGCGATGGAATTGAACAGAGTAGTCTTGCCTGCGCCGTTCGGGCCGATGAGACCCACGATCTCGCCTTCGTTGACCGACATGGTAACGTCGTCGTTCGCCACCAGTCCGCCGAACCGCTTAGTCAGGTTTATTACCTCAAGCAGCGCCATAGGCTATTCCTTCCTCACTTTGAGTCTGCCGAACATGCCCATCAACCCCTTGGGCTGGAACACGGCGAACACCACTACCAGAAACCCGTAGATCATGAGGTCCATGGCCTGCCCGGTACCACCCAGCGTGACACGGGTCGCTTCCGAGATGCCGATGAGGACCATGGCGCCCAGGACCGGTCCCCAAAGGGTCCCGAGCCCGCCGAGGACGGCCATTAGGCACATGCTCACGGACACAGGCTGTGCCAACACACTGCCCGGGTCGATGAACATGACGTACTGTGCGTAGAACGTGCCGGCCATCGATGTGAACAACGCGCTCAACATGAACGCGATGAGCTTGTACCGCGCAGGATTCACGCCAAGCGCGCGGGCGCCTTCTTCGTCTTCCCTGATGGCCCGGAAATAGTACCCGAGCTTGGAGCGCTCAACCTTGTAGACCACGAAAAGCGCAATTATCAGGAACGTGAGTGCGGTGTAGTAATAAGGTGCCTTGTTGGTGCCGTGGAACTGGAAGTTCGCGAGGGAGGCGGCCTTTATCGGGATGGTGACCCCGACTGCCCCTCCAAGCCTCTTCGTGTTCACGACAGTCACCGAGGCGATCTCGGCAAACGCGATGCACGCGATTGTGAAATAGTAACCCCTCAACCGGAAAGTGGAGTATCCCAAGATCACCGCCGCTACCATGGAAAGGACCATGCCCGCCAGCATTCCGATCCAAGGGTTCACACCAAAGTCCCTGAGGAGGAGCGAAGAGGTGTAAGCCCCTACCCCGAAAAAGACCGTGTTCCCGAGCGCCACTTGGCCGGTGTAGCCCCCGGTAATGTTCCACGCGACCGCCATTAGGGCGTTCATGCACACGAGGACGCCAACGTGCTGTGGATAGGGAAGGCTGAAGACCTTGGGATAGGCCAGCGCGACGACGAGTGCCGCCGCCGGCAACAACGTCCGGGTCCAGTTACGACCGGGGTGCGCCTCATCATGTTTCATGTGTCAACAACACCTTCCGACATGCTCTAGTACTTGCCCAAGAGGCCCTGGGGGCGAATGGCGACGACAAGCAAGTACACGGCCAAGACCACCGCGAACTTGAAGGCCGGCCCAATAAGGAAGCCTCCAACTACCTGGATAAGACCGACGATTATGCCTGCGGCGAAAGCTCCTTTGATGCTGCCGAACCCTCCCAGCGCGATTACGACGCTGGCCGTAGTTCCGAAGATGAGACCGATGTTTGGCTCAACCGAGTAAAAGGTCGTGAGCAGCCCTCCGGCCAGTCCTACGCAGGATGAACCTACAGCCCAGGCCAGGGTGTACATCTTCTCAGTGTCTATCCCCATAAGGGATGCCGCTTCACGATCCTCTGCGGTAGCCATCATGGCCCGGCCGATTTCGGTCTTCTCCACCAGATAGTGGATTACGAGAAACGCGAGGACGGCGCCGGCGGCGGCTACCAGTTGGGGGGCCCCAATGTACACTCCACCCAAGGCCACCCTCAGGTCCCCCACGTACGAGTTCTGAATCATTCGGGAGTTGGGCTTCCATAGGAACTGGGCAAGGCTCCTCAGAAAGATGGAGAGACCAAACGTGGCGAATATCTGCATGAGCCTCGGGGCATCCAGAATTCTCTTGGTGATTAGTTTGTAGGTTATGGTGCCCAAGAGCGCGAGCGCGCCGATGGAAATGGGCAGAGAGACCAATGGATCCAGGCCGAAAAGGGCCCACATCCAATACGCAGTGTACATGCCCAGCATCAGGAACTCACCGTGGGCGAAGTTAATGATTTGCGCCACGCCGAGGATCAGGGACAAGCCCACCGCCACCAGGGCGAACACAAATCCCATCAGGAGTCCGTTTATTACAGCCTGAGCCAGTATCTCAAATGTCATTGCTAGCGGATCACCTCTGTCCTGGGCAGAGGGGTGATGCCCTAAGGCCCCCCTCTGCCGCGCGTGGGA
>CAZYFG010000152.1:0-3364 GCA_964646835.1 uncultured Eubacteriales bacterium
GCCCGGCTCTCCCGGCACGGCGCAAGGCTACGACGGGGCACGCCTTCGCTTCGTGGTATGCGGTATCGGGATAAACGCGAACCAGCGGAGATCTGATTTTCCCAACGACATTAGGGGGTCGGCCTCCTCCATCCGCATGCTCACAGGTAAGCCTGTGGACAGAAACGCTCTCGTCGCGGCCGTCCTCAACAACCTGGAGTCGGCCCTCGACCGGTTCGAGCATTCCGGTCTCGCCGGAATTGGTGAAGAATTGGCCGGTATGTGGGCCTTCCTGAACCGGGAAGTATACCTTCAGAACCGGTCAGAGGGTGACGGCGCCCGAGTGAGCGGGGTCTTTCGAGGAGTGGACCGCACCGGAAGGGCACTAATAGAAGTCCCCGGCGAAGGGGTTGTGCCTTTCTCCGCCGGGGACCTATCCCTAAGGGTGCGGCGACCTACGCCAGCGACATCATCGTCCGCGCGCCGCGGTAAGCCTCCAGATAGTCCTTTCCGGTGAACTCGACCGTCACGGGGTCAATCCTGACGGCCCCGGGCATGATGGACGCCCCGTCGGCCTGACCCGATGTATGGAACTCCAGCCTCACGGTAGACGGCTTCTCGGGGACCAGCGGCTCGGCAAGGGCAAAGTGTTCCAGCGCTTTCTTGGCGCCTTCCTTTATGAGCTCTCTCGCCTTGGACGGATGCAGGCAGAGGGCCGAGAACTGGCTTCTGGGTTCCTTGACCGTTACAGTAGTGACTTTGCCCAGGAGTTCCTGGGCTTCTTTGGTGACCACGCTGTCGCCTGTGACGAGGACCACCGGCACTCCGTGATACCCGGCGATCAGCGCGTTCATGCCCGTCTCGCCCATCACCTTGCCGTTCACCCAGTAATGGGCAACCCGGCCGGTGTATGTATGGTTGAGGACGCCCGTCGAGGATGCTTGAGAGTGGTATCCAACCAGGAAAACGGCGTCAAACTCGTGGTTCAGGCCTTCCATCATCGACATCGGCTTTGAGGAGCCGGTGATCAGTCTGATGTTGGGATTGAGATCCTCGATGACGATGTTGCGCATTGAGCCGTGGGAGTCGTTCACCACGATATCCTTGGCCCCGGCGGCGAACGCACCTTCCACGGCTGCGTTAACCTCCTGGGTCATGAGCCTTCTGAAGCGCTCATAGTCTTCCTTCCCGTGCTCTGTCTGGTTCCAGTTGATGACGCCACAGATGCCTTCCATGTCCACAGATATGAAAACCCTCACTATTAGAGCCTCCCATCCACGGTTTCGAGTCTCCTAACCCGATTCTTTGCGGAAAGCGGTTATCCTGCCGATGCGAGCGGCTCCAGAGTGAACGGCTCTTCAGGGCACCCAAGACCTTTCGGAATCGGATGGATCCCTGGTATACTGCCAAGAAGTGTTCCTCCACCATCCGGTGAGCCGGGCCGGTCTCAAGAGGTCCGCGGGGGAAGACACAATCAGGTCGAGGGAGTCCTCAGGATGAAACCACCGGGCGAGAAGAAGCTGTCAATGATGCTCAAGGCCTCGATGGTTGCCGCTTTGACGGGGGTCTTGTCGCTCATCACCTTCCCGCTTCCCATGAGCCCCGTGCCGGTCACAGGCCAGACCCTAGGCGTCTGCCTGGCAGGACTGCTTCTGGGGCCTTGGTGGGGCGCTGCCGGGATGGGCATCTATCTGATAGCGGGATTGGCCGGACTACCCGTGTTCTCGGGCGGCGCCTCGGGTCCGGCGGCAATCCTCGGGCCCACAGGCGGGTATCTCTTGGCGTTTGTGCCCGCGGCTTTCGTGACGGGTATGATCTCTCAGCTATCGAGCAAGCGTTTCTCGTATCTTCTCGTGGCTTCACTGGTCGGAGCCGTGGGTCTAGTCCATCTGGTCGGATCCGCGTATCTGGCGCGGCAGGCGGGGATTGGCTTCCGGAATGCCCTCTTGGCCGGCTCTGTCCCTTTTTTGCCCGGAGATGTGGCAAAAGCCTTACTGGCCTCGCTGGTCGCCCTGAGGTACCACCGGGCGATCCACTAGTCTAGGATGAGAGAATTCCACTAACGAGGTCGGTCCATTGATGAGATCGGTCCACTGATGAGGTCATTCCACTCACGAGGTCATTCCACTTCGATAGGCCCTGTAGCCGTGGCGACGACGAGCCGGTTGTTGACGAGGCTGGCCTTGACTGACTGCAGTGTCTCTTCTGTCCGGTAGCTCAGATGGCCCACCGTGAGCACCGTGTTGGGGTATAAGGTTGAGACTGCTATCTTCCCGTCCGGCGCGACAACCAAGAAGGTAGGCGCTGCCCCTTGACCACCGGCGGCGCTTATCTGGATGAGTTCCCTTGCCCTGATTTCGCCGCCCCTCACCAATCCGGGGGTACCGCTCGTCTTGACGGCCCTTCCCGCCAGGATCTTGCAGTAGAAGGCCCCCTGTCCGGTGATGGTGATGTCCCGGGATGCCTCAATGGTCGAACTCTGAGCGTAAGGGAGAACTACGTCGGACTTCCCCTGGAGCAATTCGGCATCGATGTACTCCCGGGCGTCGATGAGAAGTTCGCGAATGCCGCGGGCCCGCTCGAAAACATCCGCCCCGAAGGCGGCCAACGCCTGTCTGGTCTCCTTGATCTGCTCCTGAATATCCGCAGGAAATGCCAGGATGTTCTCCTTGAGAAGGGCGGATACGGCCAAAGCCAAGTTCCGGAATCGTTCAGCCTGGGAAGACTCGTCAAGGATGGCGTCATCTCCCGGAGCCATCTCCCCTGCCTCAACCCTTTGCTGGGCCTCCCGGTAGATCTCTTCGATGGACAGGATGGCCTCAGCACGGTGTTCCACGTTGCGCAAGAGAGTGTCCATGTTCCGGACCCAGGATGAATCCTTGCCCGCGATCACCGTTGATTTGAATACATTGCCGTTTATCCTGATGCTTCCCCAGGCCTTCACCGTAGCCTCGGTGACGGCGCCGGATATGTCTTGGTTCCCTTCAGACTCAACCCTCATGCCCTCGGTGACTTGGCCCATGATGCAGACGCTGCCGGATGTCCTTATGTTTCCCGACGACATATCCACGTCTCCCCTGTGCGTAAACACAGGGTCGACGCTCACCATCCCAGAGTCTTCGGCGTACATCGGATAACCGGACACGGCGGCTACGATCACTGTCTGCCCGTCACGCTCCTGGAGCTCGGTTCCCTTGCCCGCTCTGAGCTTCGGGTCTTTCGGTCGGGCTGCGGGGATGCTGGCGCCCGTTACCGAAGTGCCGGGGCGCCCGGGTTCCGGCGGGATCTTGACCGCGATTGCCTGCCCCTGCTTTACGTCAGGGAATTTGGCCACATCGCGGAAGTCGATGCGGGCCACGTCGACCGGCAGGTCCACGACACGCTC
>CAZYFG010000152.1:3550-5099 GCA_964646835.1 uncultured Eubacteriales bacterium
TTCCACTCCGGCTTCCCGGATGACCTCGAGGAGCTTTTCGGGGTCGGGAGCGGGCTTTATGGGCTGAGACTCGACCTTTATCTGAAGCCTTCTCGAGGGGGGTGTGTCAACAAGATGACACCGGAGCCCCTCGCGGGCCTCAATGCGCGCATGGGCCTCCAAACCACCCTTCTGAACCTGGACGAAGTAGTTGACGACAGGATCGCAATTGGGTAGACGCACCTCGACTGCGGATGAGGATGACAATGGCTCTTCCGCGGCTATCCTCCGACCTGAGACGAGGATCTCCAGATCCTCACGAGGCAGTACTGAAGCAGGCTCACCGCCGGGCTTGGGATCCGTCACAAAGACCTTGCCGTCTTTCACCCAGGCAAGCCCGTTCACGTCACCCTGGTCTTTTGGCATGTGTCTCCCCCCTTTTGCATCGGGAGACCCCCGCAACACCGAGCACGCATTGGCAACCCAGTGCCGTAAAGGACTTTATCTATTCTTAACATCGGGAATCGGGCCCCAGATCGTTAGGGTTAACTGCAGGAACATTTCCAGGAAACCGAGAAATGCAAGACATTACGTTTCCGAGGATATAGGCCCTTTGGTCATGGAAGGGTTGCCAAAAACCGGCATCATTGAGAGGCGACGCATGTGTACCGGCTTAGGATTGTCGTAGACGAGATAAAGGGATTCTGCGATCTCCCGGTTTCCTTGGGGGATTACTTCGAGGTGGACGGAAGCCGGCTCATGATCCCTCCGGGCAAGCATGTATGCATCTGGGCCCTACAGGCCCTCATGCCTTTCCTGACCGCCAAGCAAAGGGAGAGCTCCGAGAAAAACGACTGGGTCCCGACGACTTCCAGGATCCAGTGTCCGGACCCCAACGGCAAGGTGATTTACAAGGTGATTCGCATCGGAATCGACGACGAACCCAACCAAGACATCCCCAAGCGTATGCTTGTTGAACCTGAGGCCTGCGCAGGTTGTAGACGCTGCGAACTGGCATGCAGCATGCGGCACACCGGCTCCTTCGGTCCCCATGAGTCGCGGGTCCTTGTTCACAAGGACGAGGCCAACGGGCTCGATATCCCAAGAGTGTGCAGGCAGTGTGGGACCGCCAAGTGTGTGGAGATGTGTCCTTCCGGGGCCCTCTCCCGTGACCCCGTGACCAGGGCCGTCCTCGTGGACACCGTGAGGTGCGTAATGTGTGGAGCCTGCGTCAGGGTGTGTCCCTTTGGGGCAATGCGTATGGGCCCGTCGGGATATCCCCTGGCATGCGATCTTTGCGGCGGCGACCCGGCATGTGTTGAGGCTTGTCCTACCGGAGCCCAGGTTCAAGCAGCCGGGCAAGGAGCCACCTTCCGGGGGACAGCCTTCCGGCGAACAGCCCTCCGAAACAGGGCTCATGCGCCAAGAAGGCCCGCACGGGGAGGGAAACCGATGACCCTTTCGCACGGATACACGGGAAAGGCCTTGTTCATTGACCTCACGGAAGGCAACGTCCGCGTGGAGCCCACTTCCCCCGATATGGCCGTCGGGTACATAGGAGGTCGCGGGT
>CAZYFG010000153.1:0-3869 GCA_964646835.1 uncultured Eubacteriales bacterium
CAGGAGCAAACTCAACAGTGGTATCACGGAAGCATCTAAAACCCTCAATGCGAACGCGCGAGATGTACACGAGAATCCCTCCCGACAAGCTGAGAAAGGTCGACGCACACCATGAGAACCCCGAGCTCATCTGCCCTCAGGTTTGCCTAGTCAAAATGCGACTGCCAGTTCCGTCACCACCAGCCGGAAGAACCTCCAAATGGCAAGGCAACCGCTCCTTGAGCTCCTTTACGTGACTAATCAAACCAGGAAGAAGAACCCCAGGGGGTACTGCCCCCGAAGCTGAACCTTGGATGACAGGGCCAGCGCGAGGGAGAGCGAAGTTAGGAACGTCTCGCCGCCTGAGAGAGTGTTGACGGACCGTCTCTCTCCCCCGTTGTAATCGTCGCGGATGATAAAGTCACTTTCTCCGCTGATCTCAAGAGCGTAACGCTGCCCTGTCAGGCTTCCAAGGCGCGCGGAGGCATCGACAGCCATGTCTCTGAGATGCTCTTCTGCGAGGAACTTGACCAAAGCCTTTCCACGGAGAAGGTTGGCGAGGCGGGCGGCGAGATCTCTCTTTTTCTCCGCGTGGAGACGCTCCACCTCGAGTGAATCCCACCTCTTGCGGCGTTCCTTCAGAGCGTCCAAGCGCTCTTCTGCAACTGCTGAATCCTTTCGTAAGGTCTTGACCCTCGACTCCAGGTCCTTGACTCTGTCCTCCAGGTCGCGGAATTCGGACTCGGAGAACTGCCGCGAACCGATCTGCTCCGTGAAATGACGGATCTGACCTTCTACGGAAGCGCAATTCCGCCGGTATTCCTGTACACGCCGTTCCAACTCGTGGATGGCATCATCCGGAAGCATCGCTTTCTCTGCTTGTTCCTCTGTAGCGAAGCCGGCCCGGGACAGGTCCTCGGTCAGGGCAGCCTTCTGCTCCTGGAGTTCCTTTTCAACCTGGGACAAGGTAGATTCGAGCTTGCTTACTTCTCGCCCGAGTCTCTCGGCTTCTTTGCGGCACAGGTCCTCTTTGGTCTCAGCCTGCTTCACGCGCTCGCGGAGAGCGCGTATGGCGGAGTCGGCTGCGGACCAGGCGGCCGCGGGGTTCTCCCCGCCGGTGATCTCCCTTATCCTGGCCTTTCTGTCGTCAACCTGTTTCGATATCAGGTTAAGTTCCGTTGCCGTGGTGTCCTTGTCTTTCTCGAGAGCAGAGAGACGCGCACGCACATCATCGAGTTCTTTCCTAGCAGCCTTCTCCTTGTTCTGAGTCTCCGTCAGCGACCTGCTGACCGATGAGTATTCCTTGTCTTTCTCGGCGATCCGCTTCTTGGCCACCTGGATATCGGCACGGGCTGTCTCTTCGGAGAACGAATCCCCAAGCGCCACCCTTGCTGCGGCCAGAAACGAGGCCCGGGCCGTCCTTGCCTCGTCATCCCTCTCTTGGACCTTCTTCCAGGCTTCCAGTTCGTTGACCCGGTGATTATCCCAAGAAGACGTGCAGGCCTGGAGCCTGTTTCTCCAAGACTGCAATCCCTCAAGACAGGATTCAGCCACTGACTGGGCCTTCTGGGCACGGGCGAGTCTCTCCGCGTCTCCCACCGCAACGCACGGGTGATGCTCTGAGCCGCAGACTGGACAAGGACGGCCTTCCTCCAGACTCTGGGCCAGCATGACGGCCTGATCTTGGATTAGAGCCCTTTCGACCCGATCGTCCGCCTCTTTGACCAACCCGGACGCGATTTCGATCTCATCGTCGGCGACCGCCAAAAGTTCGTCGCCTGTCTTGGCATCTTCCATGGACGGTATGTCCGCCTCGCCGGCGATGAGGTCTCCGGAGTCATCCCAGGTATAGCGGGATGCGGCTAGACCGACCAGCTCTCCGTAGACTTGAAGAACCTTGGATCGAGCCTTTTCGGCCGCGGCGGTTTTCTGCTCGAGGTTCTTTTGGCCTAAGGCGCGCTCGCTCTCGGCCGACTGAAACGGGGCAAGCAGTCCGAAGGCCTGGTCGACGCGTTCGCGGGTGAGCGGGTCTACCGAAAGGTCGGCCTGCTTTGTCCTTAGGGATTCCACCACTCCGTCGACCTGCTCCAAGTAAGACTCGCGAGCCTTTACGGATTCCCTCTCTTTCAGCACATCTTCGTTCAATGACTTGAGCGAGCCGTCAAGGCTTGCCCGCTTCTTTGAGAGTGCAGTGAGTTCCTGCTGAACCTCCAAAGCCTCTTCCATCCTCGTTTTCCGCGCCGTGAGGATAGGCTCTTCCGTATCCTGCTGCTCTCGTGCGGCCCGCGCCGTCCCTATCGCGGCCTCCAACGCAGTATTGGCGCTATCGCGGTCAGCAACGGCAGTCCGAAGCTCTCCCTCCGTCTGGGTCCTAGCCAGGGCCAACCGCTTGATCGTCCCTATGGTGCTCCTAAGGGGCGCCGCGCGTCTCGCTCTATCCAGGGAGGCCTCCGCCTTTTCAATATCGGCCTTCTGGCTGTCAAGAGCTGCCTTTCGTTCCTGGGAGGTCCGGAGCTGGTCATAGAGAGACTTGAGCCCGGTCGCTTCTTCATACTCTGACTTGCTCTTCTCGTGATCTTGCTCTGCCTGACGCAAGGCTGCCTGCAATGCCTCCACACTGGCTTGAGCCTTGGTGATCTCCTCGTCTGTGCAATCTCCCAGTTCCGCCTTAGCCCTCTCCAGGCCGTCCACTTCTCTCTGCCACTTGTCCCTACGCTGAGAAGCCTTTTGGAAGAGGGGTTCCCCGAACCTGTCCAAATCAAAGATGTGTCCGAGCATCTCAGCTCTTTTCGCGCCTGCCAAGGTAAGGAACTCACTGAACTTGCCCTGAGGAAGCACAACTGCCCTGCAGAACTCCTGGCAGCTCAAGCCGATGATTCTTTCCATCGCCTGAGTGACCATTTCCGGCTTATCCGCGAGTACCTCGCCATCGCCGTTGTCATCAGCCTTGACGAGCCTGGCCCCTCTGGCCCTGGCGCTCTCTTGGTCTGATGAGATCCTTTCATATCGGCGCTCCACCGTGTACCGGATTCCCCCGAGTTCAAAGGTGAAAGAGACCTCCGCTGCCTTCTCACGCAGGTTGATGATCCCTCTGGTGTTGTTGTCCGCCCGATCGACTTTACCGTACAAGGCCAGTGTGACGGCGTCCAAAATGGAGGACTTGCCGCTTCCGGTGGGCCCGAAGATGCCGAACAGTCCATTCATCCCAAGCTCTTCAAAATCCACAGTCTGGCGAGAGCGATAGCTGTTTAGGCCCGCAAACTCAAGCTTGAGGGGTTTCATCGCTGGACTCCTCCTCCCCCCCGTCCTCGTTGACCAACTCCAGGAACAGGTCAAGCAGGTCTTGCGTCGCATCAGCTCCTGCCCGCTGGCAGAAGAGCTTGAATCGGTCTATGAGCGGCATCTCCGAAATGCGCTTCTCTTCCCCACCCACGGGCTGTGCAGTGCCCCTCCAGCGGATGTTGACCAAACCCGGATGCGCCGAACGAAGAGTCGATACCTCGCTTGCTGAAAGCGGTTGGTCGCGGACTAGTTCAAGGTCAACCCAGCAATCCTGGTTGCGGGGATCCCCGCACCACTGCAGCGCCTCTTCGTAGGTCCTGGGAGTCCACTTCTTGAGAGGTTTGCCACAAGTGAGACGAACCGGCTTGACGGTGGTCGGCCCGCCCGCGGGGATATCGACAATGACCACTTCCTTTTGCTGGTCTGCTTCGGAGAAGCTGTAGGCCAAGGGAGACCCTGAGTACCTGCATGCCTCCAGGTTGGAGACCATCTGCGGCCGGTGCAAGTGACCCAGAGCGATATAGTGTGCGCCGCAACCAAACGCCTGAGGGTGTACACCGAATGCCCCACCCAGCTGGATTTGACGCTCAGAGTCCGACTCCCAGCCC
>CAZYFG010000153.1:3914-5060 GCA_964646835.1 uncultured Eubacteriales bacterium
TGAGTCGGAAAGCACCTCGTTGAGCCGCGCCTCGGAAGGGTATGCAAGAGTCACCACTAAGACCGGCTCACTCACTCGCGGAGAAGCGATCTCCATCCAGCCGGGTCCCGTGCGGGTTCTTCTCGCCCCTTCATCTGGGCCACCGGGCCCTAGGTCCTCTCCCGGATAGCCAACCAGCGAGATACCGTGTTTGGCGGCCAGCGGGTTGGCTGCTCTTATCCGTTCCGGGCTATCGTGGTTTCCGGCAATGACAACTACGGCCCGCGTGCCGTCGGCAGAAAGCCTCTCCAGCGCGTCATAGTAGAGCTCCTCGGCCGCGGCAGGCGGGTTTGAGGTGTCAAACACATCGCCGGCAACGATAACCACGTCGACCTCTTCTGATGAGGCGATCTCACATAGCTGGCCCAGGAACTGCTCCTGTTCCGGGAGACGCTGGCGCCCCTCAAGCGTGCGCCCCAGGTGCCAATCGGATGTATGTAGTACTCTCATCAGAATCCCCCTCTCTGGAGAAGATCCACAACCTGTCCGTGTTGGTCCATCAGACAGTGATCCCGCTACTTCCCCACCAGCAATTCCCTAATCAACGGGTCCACCACGAGCCTGCCGGGTTCATCTCCGCGCTGCCCCTTCACCCCTCTTCGCCTTCTCGTGGTGTCAGGTTCGATAACCCCAAGATCCACTAGGGCCCTAAAGGAGGCGGCCCTGAGTTCAGGGGCAACCGACGGCGACTCCATCAGTTCGATATCGCAAGGCTGGATCGGCTCCATCTCGGCTACAAACCTTACCAGCTCTTCCCCATAGGCGATCGCTTTGAGGCCGGTGGAAGACATGAACAGCCGAGCCCTCTTGGCATCTTTCAGAATGGCTTCTCGAAGTGCTTTCGCTTCGGGCGAGGTGTCACTGTGGTCACGCCGGTGTTGGGACGAAGCATAGAGTTCATGCAGGAGACACGGCCAACCACCGGTAGCCCTTCTAACGGAGTCCACAACGGATGCGCTGCCGAGGAAGCCTTCGTCTCTCAGCATCATCTCTACGGCATGTGCTTCCCATTTGCGAATGACCAGCGGCTGACCAACTACCGCCAGGATCGCGTCTCTTCGGCCTGGGGCAGCCGGTGCCACTGGGCTATATCGGAAGGGCCAAAGA
>CAZYFG010000154.1:0-305 GCA_964646835.1 uncultured Eubacteriales bacterium
CCGTCAGGATGTCCTCGCGTTGAGCGATAAACACCGCGTAGGCACGGTACCCGGATACTGCTCCGGCAAGCTCCCTAAGATGCCTGGCACCCCTCTCCGTGGGAGCGTCGGGAAAAAGCCCCTTTCCGTTCACACACAAGGTCACCGATTTGACCTCTACCAGGGCCGGAGGAACACTCGGACCTTCCAGGTAGAAGTCAAAGCGGCTTCTGGGTTCTTTCCGGACTCTGGTTTTCCTGTTCGCATCTTCGCGGAAGGTTTCAACAGGCGCGCCTGCCTTGCCGGTGCCGTTCTCCGTGTTTTCC
>CAZYFG010000154.1:349-4917 GCA_964646835.1 uncultured Eubacteriales bacterium
AAGCTCAGGTACTGCTTGCGCCCGCAAGACCTGTCCGAATAGCCGGGTCGGGTACCGGGTGTCAACGGAAACCCAGATGGTACCATCGCGCTCTGGTCTCTCGGGGTGATTGTTGCCCGCACCTTCGCCGGAAGCGTCGGACCGGTCACTCGTTCGCCGGCTCCCCGCAGACGCGAGTACCAGGTCAAACGAGGTCTTGCGGGATGGCGCCCCTCCCCGGGTCTTCTCCGACACTGCCTTCTCCCACCCGTCCGCCACGGGACGCACCATCACCCTGTTCCCGGGGTAGATGAGCTCCTTGAGCCTTCCTGAGTCCGCCACATGGCAGTGGACTTCCCTGCCGTCCAGCAATACAACGGCGATGAAGCGGTTGGGGCGATCCAGGACTACTCCCTCGATGAGGCCACCCAGTGATATGCGAAGAGGATTCTCGATCATTGACTCTCGGTCCGGATACTTAAGGGAGGAAACGCCCTCTTGATGCCTTCCCTATCCAGAGCCTCTTTGATCCTCAACCTGAGCTCCCGCTCAACTGCCCATTGCTCCAGAGGTTGCGTGCGGGCCCAAACGGTGACGGTGACACCGAAAGCATCCATATCGCTGATCCCCAGCGGCTTGGGCCCCTCAATGATAACGGGGAAGTCTTGTCGGACTTCGTCACAGACCCCCTGCATTATGGCCATGGCCCGACGGACGTCCGCATCGTGAGCCAGAGGGATTCTCACAAGCGCCCTGGACGCCGCCTCACTTGAGTTGGTGGTCTTCTCAATCAGCCCGTTGGGGATTATGTGAACGTCGCCGGACCAGTCCCGGAGCTTGGTGGTCCTAAGCCCAACCTCCTGCACCACGCCGGATAGCCCGGCCGCGGTGATGTAATCCCCAACGTCGTACTGCCTCTCGTAGATGATGAAAAAGCCGGTGATTACGTCTTTCACGAGACTCTGGGCTCCAAAACCAACGGCAAGACCGACTATGGCAACTCCGCCCAATAGAGCCTTAATATCGATTCCCACAAGCTGCAATACGGTCAGGATCGCTACAGTACCTGCCACATAACGGAGAGCGCTCTTAAGAAGGCTTGCCAGCGTGAGCCCCCTGGATTCATCGATATGCGGTCCCCGGATCCTAGAACCACGGGCCAGCAGGCGATTTACGAGTGAGTCCCCCAGCTTCACCAAGACTCCCGTTATCAAGACCACAAGCCCAACCTTCAGGGCTGTGCCCGTCCAAGCGATCAGCTCCGCAGTTTCCAACCCCATATCGCTCACTCCTCGCTTCGTGCGGCGGCTTAACGGTTCGTTTTCACCAATGTATCGGAGTGGCACGGAGAGGGCAACTCGGACAACTGTGGGAAGGACTAGACATGACGATCCGTAGAAGACTAAGACAACTCCATAGGACTCGCCTGAAGACGCGCAAAGGACTAAGGCGGCTCCGATTGCGAAGGAGGTACACCCGACAATGACAGCCTATAAGCCCGAGTGGCAGTACATAGATGAACACTTCGACGAGTTCGTAGCCGAACTCAGGGAAGCAGTCAAAAAGCCGAGCATAGCTGCTCAGAACATAGGGATGTCCGAGTGCGCCGAGCACTTCAAAACGCTCCTTGAGAGCTACGGGATACCGGCACGCATTATCCCGACTGCCGGGCACCCGGTGGTATTTGGCGAAATACAGGGGAAAGACAGAAGCAAGACGGTGCTGTTCTACGACCATTACGATGTCCAGCCGCCGGATCCCCTGGATGAATGGGAGTCGGACCCCTTTGCCGGCGATATCCGTGACGGCAAGATGTACGGGCGGGGCGTTTCCGACAACAAGGGGAATGCCTGCGCGAGAATCCAAGCCGTAGGCACGCTTCTGAGACTCCGGGGCGAGCTCCCGGTGAACGTCAAGTTCCTCATCGAGGGCGAAGAGGAGATCGGCAGTACCCATCTGGCCGAGTTCATCCGGGACAACAAGGACCTGCTCAGGGCCGACTACGGCGTCTGGGAATCGGGCTACATGTCGCCGGACGGACGCCCCGGGATGTACCTGGGAGTAAAGGGCATCCTCTACATCGAACTTGAGGCCCAGGGCCCCTCAAGGGACATGCACTCGGGAAGCGCAGCCACCGTGCCGAATCCCGCATGGAGACTGGTCTGGGCGCTTTCGACCATCAAGGACGAGAAAGAGGAAATCCTGATACCCGGGTTCTACGATGCGGTCCTCTCTCCCACCGAACGAGAGATGGATCTCATTCGGGCTTCGATGGAGGGTCGACAGGGCGGGGAGAGCCGGGAGAGCCGAGCGACCGCGCCCACGGGCTCTGCGCCCAGGCGGCAATACGGGATACACTCTCCCCTAGCAGACCTCTCGCCGCTTGACCTCCGGGTGAGGTCCCTCTTCGGCCCGACCGCCAACATTTGCGGGTTCAGAAGCGGCTACCTTGGCGAAGGACAGAAAACGGTGTTGCCGGCTAAGGCCCTGGTGAAGATGGACTTTCGTCTCGTGCCGGAACAGGATCCGGAAGACATCTACCGGAAGCTCCGCAAGCACCTGGACGACAACGGTTTCGATGACGTAAGAACACGTGTCATCACCATGGACTACCCCGTGAAGACCTCGGCCGACCACCCCGTCGTAAAGGCCGCGGAGGAGGCGGCCCTGGCTGTGTACGGGAAACCGGCCTCAATAGCGCCTACCCAGGGCGGCTCAGGGCCCATGCATCCCTTCAAAGAGTATCTGAACCTGCCCATGGTCGCCTTCGGAGTCGGATACTGGGGTTCCGGTAACCACGGGCCGAATGAGAACATCAGGCTGGAGGACTACCGGCAGGGAATCAAGATGGCCATGGAGTTCATTAACAGGCTCTGATTTCAAAACAGCAGGCAAGTTCAGAGCGCCAGTCGTGTGGCAGCATTGGTGAGCATCATGGACCGCAACCGCCGCAGCTGCCGGACGAGGGCGTCAGGGTCGCTTTTGCTCTCATAGACCGGGCCGAGGCCTCCGTACTCCAGGCTCCCCGACCTAGTTCTCTGCAAGCCCGGTATCCCTCGAACCGAGCAGGTTTCTCGCCTCTGCTACAAGCATGCCGGCCAGGATGAGTCCTGCGCCGCCCATTTCCCTCGGCAAGAGGACTTCGCCGGCGAGAAGCCATGCGAAGAGCGCGCCAAAGACGGGTTCCGCCGAGAAAATCAAGGCAGTGTGCGTAGCGGACGTGTACCGCTGAACCATGGACTGCACCAGAAACGCGAGAGCCGTTGTCACGATGGAGGTGAACAAAATGGCGGGCCATGCACTCGCGGGGATTACCAACGGTCTCTCGGTGATGAGGGCTCCCACTCCCGAAGCCAAGGCAACCACCAAGAGCTGTACTGCGGTGTAGAGGACGGTGTCGCCGCGACCGGAGTACCGGCCGACCAGTATGATGTGGGCCGAGAACCCAACCGCGCACAGAAACACAAGAAAGTCGCCTCGGGCAACCTGGAAGGGTAGGTTGAGAGACATGAGACCCAGACCAATGGTCGCCAGGATGACTCCGACAATTGTTGCCCTGTCGGGAGCCTCACGCACAAGAGCTCTGGACGCGATGGGCACAATCACGACATACAGACCGGTTATGAAGGCGGCCTTCCCGGCAGCGACAGTGACAAGGCCTAGGGTCTGAGTCGCGTAAGAGAAGAACAGGGCCAGCCCCGTCAGTAAGCCTCCGATGTAGAACTCCCGGGAAGCCTCATGCCACGCGTGCCCCGGCGGAAGCCCTCCCGCCCGAGAGGTTTCGCGGCGTGATGCGGATGAGGCGCCGGTTTCCTTTGCATTCCGAGCCCCAGGTCTTCCTGCCTTCACCAGATGCCAGAGGAGAAGGACCAGACCTCCGATGAGAAACCTTACAGCCAGATAGGTCAAAGGCCCCATCGTCTCGATGGTGTTCTTCACTACTACGAAGGTGGTACCCCAAGCCAGGGTTACGAAAAGCAACAGCAGGTCTGCGACTAACTGGGACATCGGCTATCTTCCATTCTCAGTCTCGGTCATTCCTCTGGCCAGGCCATCCTTCGGCCTCGGCCAGTCGTCAACGATCATTCCTCATAGTAGAACACGCCGCGGTATACCTCTTTGGCGGGTCCCGTCATCCATACGTGACCATCGCTCTTCCACTCGATGGTCAGCGGACCACCCGGCAGGTTGACGGTGGTCGGGACGTCCTTGTCGGCCCATCCGTTCAGAACTGCGGCTACCAGCACGGCGCATGCGCCCGTTCCGCAGGCCAGGGTGATCCCGGACCCCCTCTCCCACACCCTCATGTCGATCTCGCTCCGGGACTTCACGGTGGCAAACTCTATATTCGCCCTGGCGGGAAAGAGCGGGTGCCGCTCCAGTTTGGGACCCACTTTCTCGAGTTCAACCAGCCAGACGTCGTCCACAAAGATGACAAAGTGAGGGTTGCCGGTACAGACGCCCGTGCCGTAGAAGACCTGGCCGTCCACGTCAACAGGTTCGTTGATGGCCGGCACGGGACCATCCAGCCGTGAAAGGGGGATTTCGGCTCTCTCCAGACGCGGCACGCCCATATCCACCGATATGGC
>CAZYFG010000155.1:0-4915 GCA_964646835.1 uncultured Eubacteriales bacterium
CAATGAGGAGAAGGAAGATGACTGACACTATCAACATTGCGATTCCCTCCCATCTCGCTACCGGCGAGGCAAGAGACCTTGGCGCGCCTACAATAACATAACGGGGCTGTGCCCATCCTTGCGAGCCCCTTACCGCCGGGATGGACCGCCGCGCCTCCGGGGACCGTTGGGACGATGGCTCGCCTTACCTCTTTTCTCCGCGTCATCGTCCTCATCCTTGAGCCGGCCGGCGGCATCGGGTCTCCCCCAGCCGTGCTCTTCGAGAAGCGTCGCGAAGTCCTCGGCCTTCTTTCCGAAGTAATCCTCCATGGACTCGCCGGTCTGAGGCGACTCCCGTCCGGAGCCGGCCTCTCGCCGCGAGGAACCTCCGTAAGCGAGCTCTTCCCGCTTCTTTCTCTCGGCCTCCCCGATCCGGAGGGCTTTCCTGACCTCTTCGATCTGGCGCAAGTAGTCGCTGTTAGGTGTCTTCTCCGGGTTTCGGTAGGGTGGGCCCGCCTTAAGGAGTTCCCGGATACGTTTCACCCATCTTTTCACGCCGGCGACGGACCCCAGGTCTCCGGCAGGGACTCTCACCACCGTGAAGCCCATCATCTCAATGGCCCTCTGCCGCGAAGCGTCCTTTTCCGCCCGCCCCTTGGCGAGATGGGATTCGCCGTCAACCTCGACCACAAGCCACTCGTCCAAGAGAAAGTCAACGGTGAAACCCTTGACCGGTACCTCCTGGCCAAAGCGCATACCTTCTTGCCGGAATGCCGCGGCGAGCTTCCTCTCGCTCGGAGTCTCACTATGGTAGCTCCAGATGTAGCTGCCCGTGTTCATGTGCGACTTGTCGCGACGATTATCCCTCGTCATCCCGACCGACCTATATGTTTTCAGGCAGAGTGACTACCGCCGGTTCGGGCCGTTTGATCCCGCCCTCGTAGTCCTCGTCTTTGGGCGCGAGGTATTTGTCGAACCAGGCCAGGATGAACTCCAGTCGCTCGATGCGGTGCTTCGGTTTCCCCGACCGGGAGAGCTCGTGGTTCTCGCCCGGGAACCTCACGAACACCGCGGTCTTGCCGGTCTTCTTGAGGGCCGTGAACCACTCCTCTGCCTGCTCCATCGGGCACCTCAGATCTTCCTCGCTGTGGATGATCAAGACCGGCGTCTCTACTTTCCTGACATACATGAGCGGCGAGACATCCAGGTAGGCCCGGGGATTGTCCCACGGGTCGCCGTCAAACTCAAAGTCGCCGTTCATGAACGCCGCGTCCGAGGCGCCGAACTGGCTCATCCTGTTGCAGGTGCTGCGCATCGTCACCGCTGCCCTGAAGCGGTTGGTTTGCGTGATGACCCAGTTGGTCATGTATCCTCCGTAGCTTCCACCCAGGACACCCATGCGGTCCGGGTCCACCCAACGCTGCCCCGGGGGTTGCAGAACACCACCCCGTACCCTCTGGCCGCGAGGAGCTGGAACTCATGGTGGAAGACGAAACCATACGCCGAGTGGGGACCGCCGTGGATCTCCAGGGCTACAGGATAGCGCAGCCCTTCCTTTAGGCCCACGGGCTTCATGAGCCATCCCTGGACCTTCGTTCCGTCGGGGCTCTCCGCGACGAATTCCTGGGGCAGGGAGAGCTCGACGGAAGACAAGAGCTCGTCGTTGACCCGGGTCACCCTCCTCACGACATAGGGCTTCTCCACACGGAGAGAACCGGGCGCCGCGCTGTCTTCCGCGGGATACTCCTTCCACGGAGAGCCCTCGGGCGCGCAACCGTCGCCTCGGGGGTCAAGCACAAACATATCTCCGATGAGCGTCATAGACCCCAGGTGGACCGCGATGGTGTCGTCACTCGCGGCTTTCTTCCACCCAAGGACGCTGCAGTCTCCGGACGTGAGCTGCACCACTTCCTCCGTGCTCACGTTCACCTTGTAGAGATGGGTCCTACCCCAGTCCAGGGCGCTGAAGTATATCCACGAGGAGTCGCTGGACCAGGTAGGTCTCGTGCCCGGACTCCCGCCCATGTCGCCGCCGGCGGAACTGGCTACCGCCAGCTCCTTCTCCCTGGTCAGGAACTTCATCGGACCGCCTTCTGCCGGGACGACACAATCTCCGGTCACGGTGGCGCCCTTGAAGGCTTTGTCGTGACCGTAGCACGCTATCCACTTGCCGTCGGGAGAATATGACGGTCCGCCCAATACGGCGTCGGATGAAGTGACCTTCCGGAGCTCGCCCCCTTCGGCAGGCACCACGTAGATGTCCCGGATTGACGAGAGTTCATGCCCCTCGTAGCGTGCCGACACAAAGGCGATGTGAGTGCCGTCAGGAGACCACTCGGGCTCCCGGCAATCATAGGGCCCGGAGGTAAGCTGCTTCACTTCTTTGGTCTTGAGGTCGAGGACGTAGATCTGAGCGCGCCTATCGGGAAGGAACCCTCGCCCGTTCAACTTGTACCTGATCCTGGTTATGACCCTGACGTCGCTCTTTTTCTTGGAGTCCCCTTCGCCGCTTTCCCCTTTGGGATCGGGCTCCATCGCGGAAAAGGCGATCTTGGTCCCGTCGGGAGACCAGACAGGCTCACCCACTCCCTCTTTTCGATTGGAGAGCTGGACCGCCTCACCGCCTTCCATGGTTATGAGGAAGAACTGGGTTCTGTCCTTGCCCCTCTCCGACATGAAAACGACCTTGTCACCGGTCGGAGACCACCGGGGCGAGGTGTCGCTCTTTGGACCAGCTGTGAACTGGGTTACCTTGCCGTTCCTTGCCAGGTAGATGTGGGTCTTGTACTTCGATTCCTTGTCCTCCTCCACGATTGAGCGGATCGTGAAAAGGAGGCTCTTTCCGTCAGGTGAGATTTCCGGAGCGGATACCCACTTCATCGACAGGAGATCCGACGATTGTATCTTCCTCACGTTTGTCTCTCCTCCCCTAGATTCTCCGAAGTTCACCGGCTAGAGCGGCCTCGGCGAAAACGCGTCCCCAACCGCGACTTCACAAGGCCAAACACCATCTTGGTCTCCTCGCATCGAAGCAGGACAGATGCCACAAGGTAAGTGACGCCCGCCGCGGCTATGGCGACGCCTCCGGCCAGGGCGTCTCTCAAGAGGCTTCCTGTACCGGCCGTGAAACCGGCGTACCTTGAGACAAAGAGCGCGCTGGCCCCCATCACCGCGGAAGCTAGGACTACCTTCAGCACCGATACGGCCAGGAGCCTTAGAGGCAGTCCTGAGAGCATCCTCTTCAGCAAGTAGAGCCCGACAAGAGCCGCGGCCGTGGCGGAGATCGAGTTGGCGAGGGCCAACCCCACGAGCCCCAGGGGGCCCACCAGCAGCGCGTCAAGAGTCACGTTCAACAGGGCCGTCCCGACAGAAAGCGCCACGGGCACCCGGGTCTCCTGGCTCGAGTAGAAGACGAAAGTGATCACCGACTGTGCGGCCATCCCCGCTATCGCGGGTGCGTAAGCCATCAATGCCTGAGCGGTCAGGGCCGTGTGCTCGGGCGTGAAGGCCCCGCGCTCATATACGAGACGGACAATCGGCGTCGCGAGGACCATGAGCCCTATGGCCGCGGGGATGCACACGAACTCAACAAACCGTATGCCGTTTACGGTGGTCGTCCGGAACCCGTCTCTGTCACCTTTGGCCCACATACCTGACAAGGTCGGAAACAACACGGTGGTGACGGCCACGGCGAAAAAGCCCAGGGGGAACTGGCGGAGCCTGTCGGCCAGACTGAGGGCGGCAACCGAACCTTCGGGCAACCGGGAAGCGAGGTTCAGATTGACCAGGGCATAGAGTTGGGCAAAAACACTCCCCAGAATGATGGGCACCGCCATGAGGAGGGCCTTCTTGGTGCTTTCGTCCCAACTCACCGAGAAGGAAGGCCACGCCGGCGAGCGCTTCCATGCCGGGATGTGCAGCGCGAAAGCGGCCACATAGGCCAAGGGAAATCCTATGGCCAACGCTTTCACACCCATCACGGGCCCCAACAAAGCGGCCGCCGCTATGATCACCATGTTCTGAAGGCTCGGCGCGAACGCCGGGATGCCGAAGTTTCCATAGGTGTTGAGCACCGACTTGGCAAAAGCGGTGAGCAAGGGGAACAACATGACCGGCAGGAGGACCCGGGTGAGCAGGGTAGCGCTGGCCAGGGTATCTTCGCTGAATCCCGGAGACATCATCCGCACCACATGGGGGGCGGGGATGATGACGAGCGCGGCCATGACGAGCACCAGAATGACGGCAAGGGTGACCATCGACGAGGTGACTCTCTTGGCCCCCTCCTTGTCTTCCTTGGCGGCATAGCTAGCCAAAACCGGCAAAAAGGTAGTGGATACCGGTCCTGACAGCACGGTGATCATAGCGGTTATCTTCTCTGCCGCCACTTTGGCGTCAAGCTGGCCTGTGGCCCCAAAAAACATGGCAAATATCTGCTCGCGCGTGAGCCCGAGGATCTTGGACAGAACGTTCAAGAGCATGACCACAAAGGTTGCCTCAAAGACCCTTCTCCCGGTCGACAAGAGCATCCCTCGATTCTCTTTGCGCCCAGGCAGGGAACGTAATTCCTTCGCGAGGGCTACCTAAGACCTTTACGACGCGCCGGAACACGAGTCCTCTCTAAAGGGTCTGAAACGCGAAACCCCCTTGTCTATTCGTCCTTGCATATGGTAGTGTACTGAACGGATGTGCGTTCATGGAGAACTGTTCTTAGGGGAGTTGAAACTGTGCTCATCCACCGGTAGCCTCTGCGTTCCCAAATCATCAGATTCCCGCAATGGAAGTCTTTTTCTCTCTTATCTTTAAGGAGCATCTCTTATGGCTAACTTAAAACGCTTGCTTGGCTACCTGCGCCCTCACTTGGCCTTGGCTATCCTCGTGATCGTCATCATGTTCACGGCGAGCCTGCTTGAGATCTCTCCGGCGATGCTGGTGAGGA
>CAZYFG010000156.1:0-4550 GCA_964646835.1 uncultured Eubacteriales bacterium
GTTACTTTACGATGTATTCAGTCTAGCATATCCGCATTCGCGCTTCCAGGCAGTACGCTACGGGAGCCACTTCAGGGGGTCGGTGGTCTGGCCGTTGACCCTCACCTCGAAGTGAAGGTGGGGCCCGGTGGACATTCCGGTGCTTCCTACCAGCGCGATCTGCTGGCCCTTGACCACAATGTCCCCGGATTTCACCAACAGCTTGTTGGCATGTCCATACAACGTGGACACACCGCCGCCGTGGTCAATGATCACGCAGTTGCCGTACCCTCCGTTGACGCCTGCGGACAGGACCTTTCCTGACTCGGCGGCTTTTATTGGGACGTTGTAGTCTGCCGCATAGTCAATTCCGCTGTGGAACCGGTCATACCCAAGCACCGGATGGTACCTCATGCCGTAGTAGGAAGTAATCCAATAGCCCGTGACAGGCCAGATCATGGAGAGGTCTCTGCTCGGCAGATTCCCTTTGGCTTGAGCCTCGGCGATAATGCGTTCCAAGTCCTTGGACTGCTTTTCCATCTCGTCCAAGGCTTTCTCGAGAAGAGACTTCTCGGACATGACTTGGTCTAAGTATTTCTGCCGCTCCTCAGTCCTCTTTATGACGGCGTCCCGCTTGTCTTCCTCGTAGGCCTTAAGCTCCTCCAGTTCGGCGAGACGAGCCTCCAAGGATTCCTTTTTGGCGACCAGCTCCAACCTGTCTCTGGTATACCCCTCGATCAGCGCGGTGTCGTCGGATGCCAGCCGCTTAAGATAATGCAACCTTGCCATGAGGTCGGAAAAGCTCCTGGCGGTAAGCAGCACGTCGATGTAAGAGGTCTGCCCGGCCTTGTACATGCTGACGAGACGGGCCTCAAAGGCCGCCTTCTGCGCTGAGAGGCGCGCCTCGATCACGGCGATCTCTTCCCTCGTCACGCGCACCTGGGCATTGTTGTAGTCGATGCTTTTCTCGATATAGGCCAGTTCCCGGAGAGATAAGGCGAGTTGGTCGTCAAGGCGCTCAAGCTCCTGGACAATGCTCTCTTGCGTCTGCTGATTCTTATTGATTCTGCTCTTGTACTCCTCGATCTCTTTCTGAAGCTCCTGAAGCTCCGAGAGCTTCTCCCACAAGTCGTCTGCGCCGTAGACGGTCCGGACGGAGATTGCGGCGGACACCACCAGAGACGCGAGGATAACCAGCGTCAGTGTGAGTACAAGGATTGAGCGGCTTCTCATCGCCTGGACCTCCCTACACATTCAAGTGCCTTCGGAGAGACAGCGCCGACCCCAGGATGCCAACGGCAACACCGGTGATCACCAGGACTCCGCCTATGTTGATGACAGCCTCCCTGCTGAGACTGAGGATGGGGATGAACGGCAGGACGCTCGCGAGGCTTCCGGTGAGGTAGTTGTAGAGCCCTACCGCAAGAGCGGCGCCAAGGAGACCTCCAAACATCCCTAAGACGATCCCGGCCAAGATAAAGGGGCCTACGACGAACCCGTCGGTCGCGCCCACCAGTTTCATGATGGCGATCTCGTGGCGTCTGGCCTCAATGGTCAGCCGGGTCGAGTTGCCGATGACCGTTATGGCCACGAGCCCCACGACCACCGTCCCGCCAAGTGAAAGCGCCTGTGTAACCCGGCCCAACACGGCCAGATTCCTGCTCGCTTCTTCCTGGTAGATAACGTCATCCACGCACGGGAACTCTGAAAGCCGCGCCACTACTGAAGGGACGTCCTCAGGCCGGTAGGTCGTCAGACGGATGCTGGCGGGAAGGGGGTTCTCGATCCCCTCGAGGACCGCTGCCTTGTCCTGGAACATGTCCTGGAGTTCTTGAAAAGCCTCCTCCCTGGAGACATACCGGACTTCCGCGACTCCGTCCAGGGCTCTGGCTGATTCAACCGCGGCCATGGCGTCCTCTTCGGAGGTATCCATGCTGAGGTATGCCTGGATCTCCATCTGGCTCTGGACGTCTGTGAATATGTAGGACAAGTTCAGGTTGATTATGATGGCGATTCCCAAGAGGAACAGGGCCAAAGCCGTCGTCCCGCACGACAGAAACGAAGACATCCTGCTTCGCCATATGCTCTTGTGCGTCTCGCTAATCAGGTATCCTCCGAGGGTGAACCTCAATCGTCATACGCCCCTCTAAAGACGTCCCTCACCACGGTGCCTCTCTTAAGCTCAATGACTCGTTTCCTCATGGCATCGACCACGTGGCGAGCGTGGGTGGCAACGACCACCGTAGTCCCGTATCTGTTTGCGCGCTCGATCAATTTGAAGATCTCCATTGAGGTGTCGGGGTCGAGATTTCCCGTAGGCTCGTCCGCTATCAGGATGTCAGGATTTCTCACCAGAGACCGGGCGATGGCCACCCGCTGTTGCTCGCCGCCGGAAAGCTCACCCGGATAGGAGTTCTGGCGGTTCTTCAGCCCAACCATCGCCAAGACCTGTGACACGGCCTTGTTGGCGTCCCTCCCGCTGTAGCCCGTAACCTGGAGGGCGAACATCACGTTCTCGGCTACGGTCCTATCCTGGAGCAACTTGAAGTCTTGAAACACCACACCGATCCTTCTTCTAAGCAGGGGAACTTCGCGGCGCCGCATCCGAGTGAGATCCTTGCCGGCAACCACTACCTGCCCTTCGGTCGGTACCTCTTCGCGGTACAGGAGCTTGACTAGAGTGGATTTGCCCGCTCCGCTCTGCCCAACGATGAAGACGAACTCACCTTTGCGGATATCGAGGCTTACTCGGTTCAGGGCAAGCAGCCCTCCGGGATAGGTCTTCGAGACGCCTCGCACTTGGATCAACGGCTGTCACCCCAAAAAAGACAAAACTCCAGTACCATCCCATACATTCGACACATGATCGGCTGTTCCTGTTTCATCCTGTCCGAAGAAAAGGTCAATATCTGTGGGAAGCAGGGGGAACGCGAAGGCCGGCAACCGGGCCTGGCCCGGCCGCCGGTCGGCAGAAGTCATGTGTATTAAGGAGCGTCTCGCCGGGGCGGAGTCAAATGCTTCGCGGCGTCCTAGATGGCCGCCTCCGGCCGCAAAAGAGCCGCCTTGACCCTTTCCGCAATGGAAGGGGCGGTGAGTCCGTACGCGGTCAAGAGTTCCCGGGCCGAGCCGGATTCGCCAAACCGGTCCTCGACGCCTACCCGGAGCACCCTTGCAGGGTAACCTCCGGCCAGGTACTCACAAACCGCTCCGCCGAGGCCGCCCAGTACGCTGTGCTCTTCGGCGGCGACCACCAGACGGCTTCGCCTCGCCAAGGCGAGGCAGAGGTCGGCATCAAACGGTTTCACTGAGGCAAAACCCGCGACCGCAGGGCGCAAACCTTCGGCTTCCAGCGCCGACGCGGCGTCCAAGCACTCTTTCACCATCACGCCACAGGCGATAAACGACACATCAAACTCGGGAGAGCCCGCGTCGGCCGCGATCAGGTCTTCGCGCGAGACGCCCGGCACGAGTACGTTCCCCTTGCCGATCTCGAATTTCAAACCTGGGGGATAGATGTCCGGGACGGCTTCACGCCCCAGCCTGATGTAGACGGGGCCGGGGTGGTGAACCGCCGCCCTGACGGCTTGCTTCGTCTCTTCGGCGTCGCTGGGGACGATGACGGTCATGCCCGGCAAGACCCTCATGAGGGCGATATCCTCGAGCGACTGGTGGGAAGCGCCGTCGGCGCCGACCGTGAGCCCGCCGTGGGTAGCGACGATCTTGACGTTGAACCCCGAGTACGCAATGGACTGTCTTATCTGATCGTATGCCCGCCCCGTGGCGAACACGGCGAAGGTGGAGACGAAGGGGATCTTGCCCGCCCTGGCCAGCCCTGCCGCGACGCCCATCATGTTGGCTTCGGCTATTCCCATATTGAAAAACCTGTCGGGGAACGCTTTTCCAAACACGGCCGTCTTTGTGGACGATGACAGGTCGGCATCCAGGACCACGATGTCGGCGTTCTCTTTCCCAAGCTCCACCAAGGCTTCGCCGTACGCGTCTCTTAAGGCTTTCATTGCCCTCTCGCCTCCATCTCCCGGATTGTGACTTCCGCAAGCGCCCGGTCAAGTTCCTCGCCCTGCGGCGCCTTTCCGTGCCAGGATGCGACGCCCTCCATGAACTTGACGCCTCTTCCTTTCACGGTCTCGGCGATGATGGCCAAGGGTTTCCCCGTGGTTGGTCTACGGTAGGCCTCCAGGAGTTCGTGGATGCTGTGCCCGTCCACGCACACTACTTCCCAGCCAAAGGCGCTGAACTTGCCCGCCAGCGGCTCCACCGACATTACCTTCTCCACCGGCCCGTCTATCTGAAGGTGGTTATGGTCTACAATGGCGCGCAGGTTGTCGAGCTTGTAGTGGGCCGCGGCCATAGCCGCTTCCCACACTTGGCCCTCCTGGCACTCGCCATCGCCCAAAAGCGCCCAGACCTTGTAGTCTTCCTTGTCCATCTTACCCGCTAGCGCCATCCCTACCGCGAGCGACAAGCCCTGACCCAGTGACCCCGTGGACCCCTCGACACCCGACACCTTCCTGCAATCGGGATGACCCTGGAGCGGAGACCCGAGCTTCCTC
>CAZYFG010000156.1:4648-4881 GCA_964646835.1 uncultured Eubacteriales bacterium
GCCAAAGTACAGCGCCGCGACTATGTCAGCGCTTGAGAGAGATCCACCCGGATGCCCTGAGCCCGCCTTCCCTACCATCTGGATGATGTGGTAACGCAGGCGACGTGCCATTTCCTCGACGTAGCCGACGCCGGCCTCTCCGCCACCCGTCTCACGCTCGAGATCTGTCATGTCCATCGCACCTTTCTCATCTGTGCTAGTCGTCCGGTTCTTCGGCGCCCGCCGTCTCCCGC
>CAZYFG010000157.1:0-1057 GCA_964646835.1 uncultured Eubacteriales bacterium
CGTCCCAAGCTCCTGCTCCTGGACGAGCCGGCAGCCGGTATGAACCCGCAGGAGTGCGTTGACCTTATAGAGTTCATCCGCGACGTGAAAAGGGACTTCGATACGACGATCTTCATAATTGAGCACCACATGGACGTGATCATGAACATCTGCGAGAGGATGTATGTTCTAAACTTCGGTAAGCTCCTCGCCCACGGGACTCCGTCTGAGATCCAGGAGAACCCCAAGGTCATCGAGGCTTATCTTGGTTCTGAGCTGGATTGAAGGGTATGAATCATCGAGGCTTATCTCGGGGAGGCGCAGACCGATGTTGAAGATTGACAAGCTGAACGTGTACTACGGCGGGATCCACGCCCTTGACGATGTCTCGGTGGAAGTGCATGCCGGAGAGATCGTGACCATCATCGGCGCAAACGGGGCGGGGAAGTCGACGCTCCTTAGGACCATCTCGGGTCTCGTCAAGTCGCAGTCGGGCACCGTTTCGTTTGAGTCCAAGGACGTTACGAAGATGGCGCCCCACCGTGTCGTCGAGTCGGGTATCGCCCATGCCCCGGAAGGGAGGAGAGTCTTCTCCGAACTGACGGTGGACCAGAACCTGCGTCTGGGCGCTTACCTCCGCAAAGACAAGGCAAAGATGGATGAGGACTTATCGCGCGTGTTTCACCTGTTCCCGCGTCTCGAAGAACGCCGGTGGCAGGTTGCAGGGACCCTCTCAGGAGGAGAGCAGCAGATGCTGTGCATCGGGCGGGCTCTCATGTCAAGCCCCAAGCTCCTGCTTCTGGACGAGCCGTCGATGGGTCTGGCACCTGTTCTCGTACAGGAGATCTACCGTGAGATCGAGGAGATCCGCAAGCACACAACGATCCTGCTGGTTGAGCAAAACGCCTATCAGGCTCTCAAGACTGCCGATAGGGGATATGTGTTGGAGACCGGGAGGATCGTGATGGAGGCTCCCTGCCGGGATCTCCTACGGGACCCACAAGTGAAAAAGGCCTATCTAGGGAAGTAGGATCACGCATATCTGAACTTGGCGATGATGGGGATCCCCGGCTTGGGG
>CAZYFG010000157.1:1100-4803 GCA_964646835.1 uncultured Eubacteriales bacterium
CCGACAGCGCGACTCCGTCCCGGTCGACTCTGAAGCGCCACGGCTGCGCGTTTCGGGCCGAAGGCGCCCACTGGGCGGCCTCGAGAGCTCCCTTCAGCCCTCTCGGCCACCGTTGCCTCGGCAGGCCGGTCACGATCTCAGACAACGGCTTCCGTGAATCCGACTTGGACAGGGCCTTTATTGTCCTGTCGCCAAGCGTTGTGCTCCGGGCCTCGTACCCCAGGGATGTGACGGCGACTATCTTCCATCCGGGGGACAGGCTGATCCTCGCGAGGGTCCTTTCTCTGCTGAAGGACCCCGCTATCCAGCATGTGCCCAAGCCAAGGGAGGTTGCTTCCAGAACGATCCCTTCGCCGAGATATCCGACTGCTTCCATGTACCTGGGAAGGTGATACTCGCCTGCCAGCGCCACGGCCGCAGGCGCATTGGCTACCTTCCCGAAGGGGCCCACAAAACCCGTGAACAGACGTGAGGCGTTCTTTTCCACCACATAACCCCGGGCATGCTTGCAGAGCGGCGAAAACCCTTCCAGCAGCCCTTCTATGCTCTGGAGGGCATCTTTCCTGACCGGCCTCTTCTTATACGAGCGGACTGAGTGTCGTTCATCTATGGCGTCGTTCCATGCTCTGAGCCGCGCTTCGCTTAAGTACGTGGCCAAGCTGTTCGTCAACGCGCCACCTTCCCCCGCGGACTCGAGTTGGGGGCCACACATTGTTTCCCATGGCTACTATACCCTGAAGACCGCCGCGGTTCCTTCAAGGCGGGGCGTAGTTTGCCGAAAAGAGTCGAACGGATGGACCGGACCGCATCCCCCGGGGTTTATCGCCGGGGAAATGCGGTCCGGCTGGGGAAGCGCCGCTCCTACCGGTTCCGAGTCTCTTCGCCTAGGTGTTCATCCAGTTCCAGCGCTTGGATTCCTCGACGTCGAACCACATCCCCGTCTTCGACAGGTACATCATGATGTTCTCCAAGGCAACCAAGTGCTCGTGCTCCTCGCGGACTCTTTCTCCAGCTCGATTGCCGCCTTAAGTACATCCAGTTGGTCCGCGTCCGCTTGTGCCTTGGAGGCGCCGTCTATCTTGTTGAACGCCTCCTTGATCCGGTTTTCAATGGGGGCGCAGCCTATCTCGACGCTCGGATCAGGCTCGCCGGCAGCTTCGCGCCCGAGTTCCTTGAACCATGCGCAGTGGGCAAGCTCGTCGGCGGCCAGTTCCTCAAGGAGAGCCTTGGCCAGGGCGTTCGTGGATTTCTCGGCCAAGTCTTTGTAGACCCTGTGGCCGTGTTCTTCAGCGCTCACCGCTTTCCTAATAGCCTCTTCGAGGGAGTTCTCGTCGACGGGATCCGTCCTGCCCAAAACCTCAGTCTCGTCCGGTGCGTCATTCGTCAACTCATAGCGTTCCATCACATGTCCCTCCGTTCATTTCGATCTCTGTCTCGCATTTGGTCTCTGGCTTCAGGATAAATGAAGAAGGCTCTGGAAAGTATGTCCAACCATGCAAGATCCATCTTTCGCTTGGCGAAGGATACCTCGCCGGCTATGACGAAGTGCTGGAGTATCCGAGACTTGTGAGGAGTGAGCGGCATGTCGTCCAGAGTGGATATCGGGTTTGACAGATACCTCACGTATTCCGAAGTGACCGATTATCTCAGGAAGACCGCCGAGGCCTATCCTGATTTGGCCGATCTCGAGTCGGCAGGCAAGAGTTACGAGGGAAGGGATATTTGGGCACTTACGCTCACCAACAAGAAGACCGGTTGCGCGAGACGAAAGCCTGCTCTGTACGTCGACGGCAACATCCATGCAGGCGAAGTGACCGGATGCATGGTCGCGCTCTACCTAATTGATTACCTCGTCGACAACTACGGCAAAGACGAGGAAGTCACTTATCTTCTGGATACCAGGACCTTCTACGTGCTTCCGAGGGTCAACCCGGACGGCGCCGAGCTTTACCTTACCACGCCTTCCCTCTTGAGGAGCAGCGTCCGGGTGTGGCCCGACGAAGAGGTGGGCGGCCTTCCGGGGCTTCATAGGGAAGACGTCGATGGCGACGGCATGATCCTTCAGATGAGAGTGAGAGACGACAAGAGGGGCGAGTGGAAGGTCTCAGAGAAGGACCCCCGGCTCATGATCCCTCGGAGGCCGGGAGAGCGGAAGGGGCCTTTCTACAGGGTGTACCCCGAGGGGTTTGTCAAGGACTACGAAGGCGAGCCCATAGAAGTCCAGAAGCCCCGCTTCGGTCTTGACCTTAACAGGAACTTCCCGTCCAACTGGGATACCAAGGTCCCCGGCGGTGGGGACTTCGCGGGGAGCGAGCCCGAGGCCAGAACGATTATCGAGTTCATCGTGAAGCACCCCAATATAGGAGGGATCCAGGCCCTACATACTTCCGGCGGGTTCTTCTACAGAAACCCGTGCCAGTACCCCGAAGACAAGATGGACCCGCAAGACCTGAAGGCTACCAGGGAGATCGCATGCGAAGGCACGTGCATAAGCGGCTATCCCGATGTGAAGTCGCCCAACCGCTCTACCCTGACCGAGTGGGCCTATGAGCACAAAGGCATAATCGCCTACACCACCGAGCTGTGGAACCGCTACGCCAGGGCGGGGATCGACCTTTTGGAGTGGCAGAAGACTACCGACCCGGCAAAGCGCGAGGAACAGAACGTGAAGCTACTTGAGTGGAACGACAGGGAACTGGCCGGCAAAGGTTTCAAGGATTGGACTCCGTTCGAGCATCCCCAGCTCGGCCCCGTGGAGATCGGGGGCTGGGATCCCAAGTTCTGCTCGCAGAACCCGCCTCCGTTCCTGCTCAAGCAGGAGTGTCACAAGAACACCCTGTGGATGCTCCGGCACGCTGCGTCCCTCCCCGAAGTGCATATCACTTCGCTCAAGGTCGAGGACATAGACCGTTGCGTCAAGAAGGTCGCCGCCGTGGTCGAGAACTACGGATACCTGCCCACGTGCGTGACAAACAAGGCAAAGGAACTGGGAGCCTGCAAGGAAGATGTAGCCGAGCTCCTACCGGGGCCGGGTATCACGGTTCTTGGGAAGTCGAGGCTGCAGGCCGGGTTCCTCGAAGGCTACGTGAGCGGGGGAGGAAGAGGCGGCCCTGCCAAGTCCGCCGCCCGTTTCGCCTGGATGATCAAGGTGGACCCCGAGGCGCCGGTGAAGCTTGCCGTGGAATACAGGAGCCAAAGGGGCGGGATGGTCCGGAGGGACTACCCGGAGGAGTGAACCGGCTCCAGGTCAGTGTCCTTCACCGCGTTGTGCGTCACCCGCTCAACGAGACCTAAACTGGCACAAAGTGACAGGCGGCGACGAGGCATCTAGCACCTAACGTACCATCCCCACCGGCTGTCTATCAGGAGGTGTGTAGTTGACGAGCGTCAACACGCGTCTTAGGCTAGTCCGGCTGCGCCTATCCGGCCGGAAATGAGAGATAGCCGCAGCCTGTCCGGCACGGAGTGCTAGATAGGCGCTGAACGCACCAACGCGCTGGAGTACCCCGCGATCTGTTGACAAATGCCGAGCCCACTTGTAGATTGTGAAAAAGTCTGGAAGTGATTGACATGGCTACCGCGATCTCCACAAGCGGCCTCACCAAGGTTTTCCGAACTGTCACGAAAGAACCGGGGCTCAGGGGCTCTATCCGGAGCATCTTTCACCCAGACGTCCGGGAGATTGAGGCGGTCAGGGGCATCG
>CAZYFG010000158.1:0-2833 GCA_964646835.1 uncultured Eubacteriales bacterium
GATCCGCGGGTGGCGTTCCAGTACCTTGTACATCCTCTCCATCTGGTCGGTGTAGGCTTCGGCCGACGGAAAGGCCACGGGCGCAGGATCCCAGAAAAGCACGAGACCCTCTTTCTCGACGCGGTCCCAGAAGATCTCGTACTTCTCGTCGTCGACATTGTCCTTGTACCCGTTCTCCCAGAACTCCCCCACCTGGTAGAAGATGCCCTTCATCTTCAGGGTCTTGACACAACGGTCGAGTTCGGCCAGCTCTTCGTCGGTATGGGCCTTGCCTTCGTGTACGTTGGCAAGACCTATGAACCGGTCAGGGTACTGCTTCATACAGTCGGCGAAGAAGTCGTTGAGCCTTCCGTAGATGGGATGGTTCTGAAGTACGCAGCAGTCCACCCCTGCGTAATCCATCTCTGCAACCATGTACTCCGCTGTGGAGATGTTGTCCATGAGGCTGGGCGCGAAGTACTGCAAGGCGATGTCGCCCTTGTCGGTGGTCCACTCAAACCGCCCGTACCTCACGGCCTTGAAACCTACCTCGGCCATGCCGGCGGGAGAGGGGTCCTCGCCGTCCCACAGGGTCCTCTCGGTCACGGGGGACTTGTCGCTCTTCCAGTACGGCGCGTTTATGGACGAGTAACAGCCGCGCTGGAGCCGCCTCAAATGCTCCCGGGCGGAGCGATGACCACTGGCTCCTCCCATGAACGGAAACGTGTGTACGTGCGAATCGATGATCATGACCGTACCTCATCCTTTCCTCTCTCTTTCAAGTGAGCCAACACCCAACTGCCGCCTTCCGCGTGCACTCACACGTCATGAGAAGCAAGGAACGTGCCACAACAATGAGCGGCCCATGCCAGCAGAAACCGGGCTTTCAGGAGCTCTCTCTCGTCGCTTGAGACGTAAGCCTCGTTGCATGCGACACGCTGCAACCAAGTGCCGTTTCCGTCCGCAGGCGAGAGAGAGCTCCTTTCTACGAAGTGAGTACCGGGTGGAGTTTTAGGCGAACTTGCCTCTACCGGTTACGCGCCACACATCCTCGACGACTCCGTCTCGGACTGCGTAGATCACGTCATGCAGATTCACTGTGGTGCAGCAGTGGCTCGGGATGAGGAGGATCTTGTCCCCTACCTCAAGCGGCTTCTTCGCCGGCTTGGCGAACTTATCGTCCAAGGGGTTGATTCCGGGCAACCGGTCAGGAGTCTCAGTCGGTTTCAGGGTTACGTGCTCCTCGGACATATGATGGACCACAAGACCGTAAGACGGCAGCGTAGAAACCATGCCGAACTCCTTGGTCATGGACTTCAGGCCGGCATCGGTCAGGTAGATGTCCGGCTCGGGGTGGCTGCCGATGGTGGCGACCACGGCGAGGGAATTCAGGAAGTCGACGCCGGCGGTCATGCCGTAACGGACGTCCATGAAGATGTATGAACCTGCCTCGATATCGGTAAGGCCCTTCCGCTTGGCCGCGAACATATGGGTCCCCGAGCCCGCGGCGCTGACGATGCCCGAATCAAGGCCTGCACGTTCCTTGATGGCGTCGCGGTACCCCAGGAGGATATCGTAAGCGCCGTCCGCCGCCTTTCTCCGCTCCTCGAAATCGGGCATGAAGACCGCGAAGCCCTCGTAGCCCATGATGCCCGCATACCATACACCGGGTGTGGAAGAGGCGATCTTGGCCAACTCGATAGCGTCTTCGTGAGTGCGCACACCGCCGCGCCTGTTGCCTACCTCGACCGCGACCACAATGCCCACGTGGCCGCCGGCGGCAGCAGACTCTCTGGCGATATCCAGGAGGTTCTGTTTGGAGTCCACGGCGACTTTCAGGTTGGTCTTCTTGGAAAGGGCGGCCATCCTCTTAAGCTTGTTGGCCCCTACTGTCTGGTTGGCGATGAGGATATCTGGTACACCGCCTTCGGCCATAGCCTCGGCCTCTCCCAGTTTGGCGCAGCAGATCCCAAGGGCTCCCTTGGCTATCTGCATGTTGGCGATCTGAGGGGTCTTGTGGGTCTTAGCGTGCGGGCGGATACCGACTCCGGCTCCGCTCTCTTTCAGCAAGGCCATCATCTTGTCCATGTTGGCTTCCATGATGTCCAGGTCTACCATGAGCGCCGGGGTCTCAATCTCGGTCCAGGGCTTGCCTATGACCTGCCTGAGCCCTTCGCTGCAACAGCCCTGCTTCTCCTTGGTCACTTTGCTCATCCTCCTGTCTCTTGGTTGGCTAACCGATACCCATGCGCTGCCTCACGTAGTTCACCAGCCCTCCGCACTCCAATAGCCGGATCACTCGTTCTGACAGCCGTTCTCCCTGCAAAACCACTTCCTTGTCCGGCAAGCTCACTGTGCCTGTGCCCAGGTCCACGATCATCCGGTCACCGTCGACTACGGCGCCATGTACATGATCGCACCTTAAGATAGGCAACCCTACGTTGATCGCGTTCCTATAGAAAATCCGGCCGAACGATTCGGCGACCACGCAAGCAACTCCCGCCGCCCGAAGACCGATCGGGGCATGCTCACGGGAAGACCCGCATCCAAAGTTTCTGCCTGCCACGATGATAGACCCTGGGATGAAGCGCGCGGCAAAACCGGGTTCGGCGCCCTCCATCACATGTATAGCGATATCTTCGGGTTTCACCAGCTCCAAATACCTTCCCGGCACAATCTGGTCGGTGTCAACATCGTCACCGAACCGGTACACCCTACCCCCTATCACCAAGGAACCAAACCCCCGTCAAAGGATTTTTCTGGGGTCAGCGACCCGGCCATGAATGGCCGATGCCGCGACTACAGCAGGTGACGCGATGAACACCTCAGCCTGATTACTTCCCATTCGACCAGG
>CAZYFG010000158.1:2843-4799 GCA_964646835.1 uncultured Eubacteriales bacterium
TTCTCCAGCCGCCAGGACCCCCTGGTGAGCGCCCAGGCACGGCCCGCATCCGGGCGAAGCCAGCACGGCTCCCGCGTCTAGGAGAGACTGAACATAGCCGCGGTCAATGGCGGCTCTCAGTATCTCCGTGGATGCAGGTACCACAATCAGCCTGCACTTCTTGTTCACGCGCCTCCCGGCGAGTATGCGCGCGGCGACTTCAAGGTCTTCCAACCGGCCTCCGGTGCAGGTGCCGATGACGGCCTGGTCAACCCGCTCACCCTCGACCTGGGACACGCCGTAGACGTTGTCCACTCTGGATGGGCAAGCAACCTGCGGCTCCATCCCCTCTATCCATATCCGGTATTCCTCGTGATACTTATAGTCAGGGTCGGTAAACACGGGCTTGGGCTCTTGACCCGTCCGGAGCCTCACGTAGTCCAATACATCTGGAGTCGGCTGTATGTAAGACGTCTTGGCACCCATTTCAACGGCCATGTTGCATAGGGCCATCTTGTCGGCAAGCGGCAGGTTCAGAACCGGTTGGCCTGCATACTCAATACCTTTGTAACCTGCAACCTCGGTTCCCAACTGGCCGAGAGCGTACAGTGCCAGGTCCTTGCCCATCACTCCTTGGGGAACTCTTCCCTCGTAAGTCACCCGGATCACCTCGGGAACCCTCATCCACATCTCCCCGGTGGCCAAAATGCCCGCCATATCCGTGGCGCCGCATCCGGTCCCAAAAGCACCGAGAGCTCCCAGGGTGGTGGTATGTGAGTCGGTCTCAACAACCAGCATCCCGGGTCTCACGAGACCCGCTTCGACCATAACCTGGTGACAGACGCCCGAGTTTATGTCGAACACGTGCTCTACGTGATGGGACTCGCAGAACTCCCGCATCGTTTTCTGATTCGCCGCCGACGTGATGGTCGGAGCAGGTGCGTAGTGGTCCAACACGAATACCACGCGGCTTGGGTCCCACACCTTGGTGGCCCCCATGTCATTGAAGGAGACGAGGACCTGGAGGTAGAGGTCATTTACCTCGGCCAAGTCAACACGGGCGCTAACCGTTTGGCCGGCTTCTACGGCTTTTTGACCTGACGCGTTTGCCAGGATCTTCTCTAGCGCATGCACTGGACAAAACCTCCTCCGGTTCTCCGTTTCCCTGCCTTACGACGAAGCAATTACCGTGCCAGCATCGTGAGAACACGTCAAGCGCGGAAAAGCCCAAGTGAATGCTGTCCCATGAGTGGGCCCTTGAGTGTAATTCGAGGTCTTTTGTCGCAAGCCTTGAGCCATGTAGCGCAACGCCGCAACATGTTACGACGCCGTTTAGCCGGTAAGGCCCCTTCGCGGAACTGACTAGGCCGACCATCCGTCTCAAGTTGGGGAGGTGCTGGGGCCCTGATCGCCAAGAGTACAGCTAGCATGTGGAACCTAAGGAACACCCTGCGACGGTCCATCCTTCTTGCCTTGGCCGCAGCCGTTGTGCTGGGGCTTGTGACGAGCCTTTTCACAGGGTGTCATGTTGGCAGGAGGACGGACTCCGGAGTTGCCTCCGGCGTTTCTGAAGGCGAGCCGGCATCCTCGCCGGTATCGTCACAGCCCGAGGACCCGCCGGCCTCTCATCCCACATCGACTCCAGACCCAAAGGAACTTGTGGAGCTCCTCGACCTCGACGACACTCTCGTCATCGACATGAGGTACGCGACCGAAGACAACTTCACGGGTCAGAAGATATACTCGCAGGCCAGGTGCTTCTTGGTTCGCGGGACCGCCGAGAAGCTGGTCGCGGCCAACCGGGAATTCGCCGAAATGGGTTACCGCTTGAAGATATGGGATGCGTATAGGCCGCTGTCCGCCCAGCGTACCCTGTGGGAAGTCGTCGCCGACCCGTCCTTTGTGGCTGACCCCGCGAAAGGCTCCATTCACAACAGGGGAGCGGCGGTTGACGTCACCCTTGTAGATGAGGACGGG
>CAZYFG010000159.1:0-525 GCA_964646835.1 uncultured Eubacteriales bacterium
CCCAGCCGTTTGGCCAGGTTGTTCACGTAGAGGTCGATCTGTAGGAGGTGGGCGGTGGACTCCGGGATCGTCGCGATGGCCACCGGGGTGATGGCTCCTATCGCCATGAGCCCGTAAGAGTCTAGGGACGGCAAGGTGAAATTGGGCACCGAGAAAAGCTTCGCGGACGTAAGCGGAGTCATATCCACCTGTCCCATGATGAGGGCCACGATGTATCCCGCGATGACTCCGAACAGGACGGGGAGCTGTCCGAGAGTGCCTCTCAGGTAGACGGAGAAGAGGATCGTGAAGATGAGCGTGGCTCCCGCGATTGTCCAGTTGAGGCTCGCGTCACCCATGGCCGCCGAAGCCAGCGAAAGCCCGATGATGATGGCCACTGGGCCCGTAACCGAAGGCGGCAGGACTCGCTTGACGATGCCCGGGCCGCCTCTCTTGATGAGGAGCCCGGCGACGATGCTTACCAAGCCCGAAGCGATGATGCCCGTCTGGGCCGCACGTATGCCGGCTACTTTGTCGCCTGTGGCA
>CAZYFG010000159.1:607-4651 GCA_964646835.1 uncultured Eubacteriales bacterium
GAAGCTCGAGCCGTAGTAGAGGGGGATCCTGCGGCCGGTTATGAGAAGGAAGCCGAGGGTCGCTAGGCCGCTAGCCGCGATCGTGACGCCCACGTCGAACCCGGTAATGATGGCTACTAGCACTGTGGCAGGGAACATGACGATGACTTGCTGGAGAGCGAAGATGAGAGTCTTTCCGAACGGCGGGGTGTCATCTGGCAGGTAACCGATGACCTTTTCTTGGTCCCTGGGCACTTCTAAGACCTCCTTGGGTCGGCCCGTCCATGCTGGCGGCAGGCAACTAAAAACTTCTTGCCTGCCAGCAAGAAGTAGTTTGTACCGCGATTTTGACTACCCTTGCTGGACTCGCTGGACCAGCCTTAAAGAGTGTTTGTCCAAAGGGAAATCTACACCTATCCCCATGGTGCCGTCAAGCGAGAATTGAGCCCTAGGCTAATCTCAGCGCACCGACTCTTCCTCTACTGGCAGAAAGCGCCGAATGGGCCACGACTTGCCAACACTTTCTGTACGATGCTTCCCTGGCCCCCGGCACAAAGTGTAGGGTGGACCGAGACTGACCTACATTTTCTGCCTTGCCCCTGCCTACGCCGGCACGAGAGGCCGGGCAGGCTCCGGCTGGCTGGCAATTGATCCACATGGCTCCGGCCGCTGCTGGCTCGACAAGCTCGAGAGGACAGGCAGAAGCCGGTGGGAACAAAGTGAACTCCGCTGTAGCTTCCCGCGAACCCTTAACATAACGTGTTGACGAGGGATTCTCTCTGAGAGTCTATAGGGTTCGGGGAGAGGAGGGATCAATCTGTTTTGTACGTTCTCGCACGGTTGGCGCCGCAAGAAGAGGGTTATGAGGCGCAGGTCCGGATGGGGGAGGCGACCGCGGGTTTCCGATGATTGCGAGTGTCCTTCCTCGAACCATCCGGCACGCCCAGGGGCGAAAATCAGGAGTTTCTTTCAGGGATTGGCCGATAGGATGCGGGCCTCGATGAAGCGAGCCAGACGCCGCAGACGAAGGCTGGCCCTTTCCATGGTGAACAGCGGGTTTGTCCCGCCGTTCGGGCGGGTGCGTAGATGGAGGGTCGCACGCAACAGCGGTCCGTGCAACACGTACGTCATAGTCCAGGTACCGAGGCACGTCGGAAGCCTGGCGTCCCGGAGGATCGAGGAGGCCGTAAGGAAGGGTGTCGAAGAGGGGACCAGTTGCGCTCCAGAATGCGATAAGAGAAACCTCTACCTCGTGCTGACCGATCTCGTTAGGTTGTTCAAACGCTAATCTGAACGCCGATCTGTAAGAACGCCGCTTGCGCCAATAGAGTGGGGTTCCCGCAACGAAGAGAAGGCTGAAGAGAAGAACGAAGAGAAGGAGTCCCAAATGGACTCCTTCTCCTTCACTTTCCAGAGCGAGTATCCCGGCAAACCGGTCTAGCAGCTGCCGTGCTGCCTGCAGAACTCCCACTCCTCGCAGGCCGCGTTGTTGATGGTGACGCAGTTGGTGATGATGATGTAAACCACCAGGTCCGGTGCTGCGCAATCCTCATCGTGGCCGTTGCACCTGGCCTTGGCCTCACTCCTCCCGGCGCGAGTGACCCCAATGGCTTCCAGAACCGCCTGAACAGTATCCCTATCCGGCACCCTCTCCACCTCCCTCTCACAGGCTCCATTTCGTAAAAAGGTTATGTTAAGTAGCTCGGATGTGTGAGTACGCCAGGGGAATTAAAGGCGCGGTTCACCGCGGTAACGCTAGCATGCCCAAGGTCTGGACCGGGGTTACGCTAGCGGGTCCAGGGTCCGGGAGGAAACCTGGAGAGGAATTTGGCCAGCCATGCTGGTTCTGCCTTGGCGTACTCGGTAAGGGCAGCCATACGCGAGACCAACTCGTCGCTGATGATGTGCTCGATTCGCTCCGTGTCCTTCAGGGCGTTTTCGCTTACTCCTAGAAGTCTGAGGAACGACTCGATCAGGTTGTGTCGCTCCAACAGCTGGCTTCCGATCGAGTGACCTTCTGCCGTCAATTCCAGCGTCCCATACCTCTCGTAGTGGACGTACCCACTGTCGTGAAGGCGTTGCGCCATTTTGGTGGCAGACGGGGGCTGGACGTTCAGGGCCGCCGAGAGATCTCCCAGCCTGACAGGTTTCTTGTCCTTAGCTAGCCGGTAGAGCATCTCAATGTAATCTTCCATGCTGGGAGTCAGGCTCTCAGCCTCGTCGGCCAAAGAGTATCCCCGGAAAGTCCGGAACTCCTGATCACGATCGGACATGAGCGCCACCTCCCGGCAGGGTCCCAGTGGGATACTAAGCCATACTATGCCGGGAAGTTGTCTTAATGACGGGTAGCGGGCTCCAAGTGGACCTTCGGGCTTCATATGGACCCTGAGGCTCCAAATGCACCTTGATCTATGGTATATTACCTGAAACCGTTCCCGGGGCGGGAGGATTCGATATGGCTTCAAGGGACTACAATCACACCGAAATCGAGAAGAAGTGGCAGGAGATTTGGGAGAGGGAGGGCGCCTTCAGGGCGACGCCGGACAAATCGAAGCCCAAGTACTACACGCTGATAGAGTTCCCTTATCCTTCAGGCGAAGGACTCCATGTCGGACATCCCCGCAGCAATACGGCTCTTGATATCATCGCCCGGATGAGAAGGATGCAGGGGTACAACGTCCTCTATCCCATTGGATACGACGCGTTTGGACTCCCAACCGAGAACTACGCCATAAAGCATAAGATCCATCCAACCATAGTGACGGAGACCAACACCGCCCGCTTCCGGAAGCAACTTAAGTCCCTCGGATTCTCTTTTGACTGGTCGAGGGAAGTGAACACGAGCGAACCCAAGTACTACAAGTGGACCCAGTGGATCTTCCTCAAGCTCTACGAACACGGGCTTGCCTATAAGGCGGAAATCCCCATCAACTGGTGCACCTCCTGCAAGATTGGTCTGGCCAACGAGGAAGTTGTCGGCGGAGTGTGCGAGCGGTGCGGCGGAGAGGTCGTCCGCAAAGTGAAGAGCCAGTGGATGCTCAAGATCACCGAATACGCACAGAGGCTCTTGGATGACCTGGATAAGGTCGACTACATGGAGAAGATCAAAGCCCAGCAGCGGAACTGGATCGGGCGTTCCGAGGGCGCCGACGTGGACTTTGCGGTGTCCGGAACGGGGAAGAAGATCAGGGTGTTCACGACCAGGCCGGACACTCTGTTTGGCGCTACTTACATGGTGCTTTCGCCGGAGCATCCCCTGATCGACGAAGAGCGAGAGCGGATAGCCAACTGGGACGAGGTCACCGAGTACAGGGAAGCGGCTGCCAGGAAGTCTGACTTTGAGCGGACGGAGCTCTCCAAAGAGAAGACAGGTGTGCCGCTTAAGGGACTCGCGGCCGTGAACCCGGCCACCGGGCAAGAGATACCGGTTTGGATCTCCGATTACGTCCTAATGACTTACGGGACCGGCGCCATAATGGCTGTCCCCGGTCACGACTCACGTGACTGGGAATTCGCGAAGAAGTTTGGCCTGCCCATCGTCGAGGTGGTCGCCGGCGGCGACATCGAGAAAGAGGCGTTCGTCGACACCGAGTCCGGAATACTCGTGAACTCGGGTTTCCTGAACGGCCTGCCTGTCCCTGAAGCCATACGCACCATGATCGACTGGCTGGAGAAACAGGGCCTCGGCACCCGCAAAGTCAACTACAAGCTGCGCGACTGGGTGTTTTCACGCCAGCGATACTGGGGCGAACCCATCCCGATGGTCCACTGTGAGAAGTGTGGTTGGGTGCCGGTGCCGGAAAACGACCTGCCTGTCGTGCTCCCCGATGTCCAGAACTACATCCCCAACGAGGAGGGCGAGTCTCCGCTCGCCAACATCACCGAGTGGGTGAACACCACCTGCCCGAAGTGCGGTGGCCCGGCTAAGAGGGAAACCGACACGATGCCCAACTGGGCGGGGTCGTCCTGGTACTTCCTCAGGTACTGCGACCCGCACAATGACAAGGAATTCGCCTCGATGAACGAGATGCGCTACTGGATGCCGGTGGACTGGTACAACGGCGG
>CAZYFG010000160.1:0-4588 GCA_964646835.1 uncultured Eubacteriales bacterium
CCCGGTCTCGCAGGGTCTGGGATTCCTGAGGAGGGAAAAGGGCCGGTCGGACATTGACGGCGTCAACGAAGGAGTCTTGAGCCGTGCCTGAGCCGGGCAGAGACACCGCCTTCGTGATGGATTCCAGCGCGCTCTTGGCTTTTCTGAGCGGCGAGCCGGGCGGCGCTCTCGTCCAACGCGTGCTCAAGCAATGCTCGGAATGCGGCACCCAAGTGGAGATGACCTCTTTGGGTCTCTTTGAGACGTATGCAGCGGCAGCCGCGGAGCAAGCCTGTTCATTGGAAGAACTGGCGTCGCTCATCGACCAGCTGCCGGTCTCAGTAGAACCTTTCACTCCGGAGCTCGCCATGCAGTCGGCCAGAGTCCTCCAGGAACGCCCGGACCTCCGACCGTCCGCCTCATCCGCCGTCGTCTTGTCGCGTGAGAGAGGGGCCACCCTCTTGACCGCGGACCCCGTACAGGCGTCACTGGCTCCCTCCCTGTACGTCGGTCCCAAACGAGATGCAGGAAATCCCGGGAAAACCCCTGAATTCCATCGGGACTCTCATATAGAAGGAGGCGAGCGGCATGGTTCTCGAGTTTGAACTGGTTAAGATCGAAAAACCCGAGGACATGAACGTGATCATCGGTCAATCCCACTTCATAAAGACAGTGGAGGACCTCCATGAGGCGATGGCCAATGCCGGTGGCGGCATCAAGTTCGGTATAGCCTTTCTGGAAGCCAGCGGAGCGTGTCTCGTCCGGGCGACGGGCAACGACGAGGACCTCGTATCCCTGGCCAAAAAGAATGCTTTAGCGCTGGGAACAGGTCATGCGTTCCTCATCTTCATGCAAAACGGGTTTCCCATCAACGTTCTTAGGAATATCACAGCCGTGCCCGAGGTCTGCTCTATCTTCTGCGCGACGGCGAACCCCGTTCAGGTGGTCGTGGCCAAATCGGAGCAAGGCCGGGGCATCATGGGCGTAATCGACGGCTACCCGCCCAAAGGAGTCGAAGGCCCCGAGGGCATCGAATGGCGTCATTCATTCCTAAGGAAGATCGGCTACAAGCTCTAGAGCGGCTTTGGAAGCACTCCGGGCAGTCTTCTCTCGACTCCTATTTCGCGTAGGAGTAGAAGCCCTGCCCGGTCTTTCTTCCCAGATGGCCCTTGTCGACCATCTCGCGAAGCAACGGGCACGGCTTGTACTTGTCGTCGCCGATCTCGGCGTGGAGCACCTCCATGATGGCCAGCAGCACGTCTATCCCGACCAGGTCTGCCAGAGCTAGAGGACCGATTGGATGGTTGGCCCCCAGTTTCATGGCCGTGTCTATGTCGTCGGCCGAGGCCACGCCCTCCATGAGCAGGTAGGCCGCCTCGTTCATGAGAGGACACAGGAGTCTGTTGACAACGAACCCGGGCGACTCCTGCACCACCACGGGCGTCTTCCCCATTGACAGGGCCAGTTCTTTGGCCCGCGCCAGGGTACCGGGAGACGTTCCCCCGCCGGGAACTATCTCAACCAATTTCATTACGGGAACGGGGTTGAAGAAGTGGATGCCCACGAAACGCTCGGGCGATTGGACGCTCCCTGCCATCCTGGAGATGGATAGGGACGAGGTATTGGTACCGATCAGGGTCTCCGGCGCCACCGCCCGGGAGACCTGAGAGAGGACCGTGCCCTTCACATCCTCATTCTCATACACGGCTTCCAGGATCACATCGCAGGCTTTGACGAGTGAGTAGTCCGACCCGGCAGTAAGCCTGCCCAGCATTTCCTCCATTGCTTCCTGGGTTAACCTGCCCCTCTCGACTCCTCGCTCCAGGCTTTTCCTGATGCCCGATACGCCTTTTTCGGCGATTTCAGTGGAAGTGTCCAAGAGTACCACAGAGAAACCGGAAGCCAGCGCCGTCTCGGCGATCCCTCTTCCCATGGTGCCCGCACCAATGACTCCAATCTTTGGTGCCATGACCATCACCTCCGAAGGAGGCTTCTTCGGCACCCCGTCAAATCCTTCGCCCGGCCGGACGGTTCCGACGGTTCAATCTCGCCGTTCAAGGATTTTCGTCGCCGGCCCTGCAATCGCTTGCCGTTCCAACGATTCAGGCTTGCCGGGGATAGAGGGCTCTCAAGAACCGGAAAAAGGCGGCCAGCACTCCGGCGATGGGGACACCTAGGAACAACCCCCAGAAACCCAGGAGCTTGCCGCCTGCCATCAAGGAGAAGAGGATCCACAAGGGGTGCAGTCCGATGCGGGATCCGGTAATCCTGGGCACGACGATGTTGGCGTCCAGCCACTGGATGACCAGTATCATCGCAAGTGCCCATATGCCGGTGGAAAAGGACTTCATGAGGCCTGAGGCCACAACCGGGATTGATGCGAAAAGAGGGCCGAAGAAAGGCACGAACTCGCCTAGGCCGGCGACCAGTCCCAACACTGCGCCGTATTTGAGTCCAAGGATGTAGGCCGAGACGGACACCAGGACCGCCACCATGGCTGCCACTATCGTCTGCCCGCGGACAAACCCGGTGATGACCCGGTCAATGTCCGTAAGGAGGTCAACGTAAGGCAGAGGGTACCGGGCCATGGCCACCAGTGCACGGCGGCGCCACTGGTTCAGGTCTCTCAGAATGTAGTAGGCGATGATCGGAGCCACCACCACGTAGGAGACTGCGGTAGCCGACGAGAGGAAGTACACAAACGCGTTGTTGCCGAGGTTTCCGAGGAACTCCTCTGCCCTGAGCAGAGAGTTGATAACGCCCCGCTCAATCCCTGCCGGAAGGTTGTACTTGATCACTATCTCCTTTGCGCTCGCCGCATAGGCTTGGACCAGGCCGATGACTCTAGGGATCTGGCCCGCCAGCCCCTGGATGTCCTTTACGAAAGCCGGGATGAAATAGACCACGAAGAGGCTCAGAAGGCAGGCGAGCAACAAGTAGACCAGCAGTATACTCCGCGGTCGAGAGACCCCCAGGCCCTGGACGGCGTTGACCACCGGCTCAAGGATGTAGCTCAGGAAAGCGGCAATGATGAAGGGCGATAGGACCGAACGGACCGCATAGAGAAGCAGCGCCCCAAGGGAAAGGAAAAGGGCACTTGCCAGCGCCCTTTTCAACGCAGTTGGGTTAGTCAGAGAACCTTCCCGCCATATCGGTCCATGCACCGCGAGCCCGTCTCATGGCCTGCCTTGCGGTGCGCCCGACCACCATTCTGGTGCGCTCCATGGGACTCGGCTCGCGCCTCCTCCTCATGAGCATCGCCATGCTGAACATGAGCCCTGCGGCGGCTCCCACTGCCATGCCATCCCAGAAAGAGCGGTTTTTCATCATGCTGCGTCCCTCCCCTGCGAATAGCTGCGTCTCTTGAGTCTATGCTTGCCTCTATACTGGATAAGTTGGACTCTTGCCATCCGGCTGCCGGGCGGTGCCGGCGTCCCTGTCTCCATCAGTATCTCCCGGTCCGGCTCCCTCAAGCGCCGCTCCGGTCAATACCCCGTCGCCGGGAGTGGCCTCCAGCGAGTCCAAGACCGTGGTGCCGTCGGGCTCCAGCCGGTACATCCGGAAGCCATCTCTGGTGGGCATGAACTCAATGTTGCAGTCCCAGCAATAGTACTGGTTTTGACCGATCCTCCCGGTCGCCCTGGACCGGCATTTCGGGCAGATCAAACGCGAACGCCTCCCGGGTTTGATCCTGCCCGCAGGAGGGAAAAGCCATACTTGGACTGGCGCTTTTGGCCGGGGCATGCGTGGGCGGGAGCCGGTCAGCGTCTTAGTCAGCGAAGTCCGCTGCGGCAGCGGGGGCCCGGGCCAATAGGCTTCCCCGGCTATTGGCGACCCTTTCCCCTGTTCTCGGGGTCGTGCTCGCCTTTCGTGTAGAAGGTCGTGCCTTGCAGCGCGTCGGGCAGATACTGCTGCTCCACCCAGTGTCCCGGGTAACTGTGGGCATACTTGTAGCCCACTCCGTGCCCCAGTTTCTCGGCGCCGGAGTATCCTGTCCCCCTAAGGTGTGGTGGAACCGGATAGGCAGGCTTCTCGCGGACCGCGGTTACGGCAGCATCGAGTGCAGCCCACGCCGAGTTGGACTTTGGGGCCAATGCGACATACAGCGCAGCATGGGCCAGAGGGATGGCGGCCTCGGGCATTCCTATGTGCTCCGATGCCCTAAAGGCCGATTCAGCAACCACAAGCGCCATCGGATCGGCGAGTCCCACGTCCTCGGAAGCACAGATCACTATGCGCCTGGCTACAAACCTGGGGTCCTCACCGGACTCCAGCATACGGGCCAGCCAGTAGACGGTGGCATGCGGGTCGCTACCTCTCATGCTCTTTATGAACGCGGAGATGATGTCGTAGTGCTGGTCACCCAGCTTGTCGTAGAAAAGCTGCGGACTCTGAGTGATCTCAAGCGCCCTGTCCAAGGACAGGATCACCTTTCCCTCCCGGACCTCGGACACGTTGTACAAGGCCTCAAGCAGGTTCAAAGCGACGCGCGCGTCGCCTTTGGAGAAACTCACGATGTGCTCGAGGACGTCGGGCTCAAGGATCACCTGGGGCGCTTCGGCACCCGGACCTATGACCGAGTCGGCGCCTGAGCCAACGCTTGCCCCGG
>CAZYFG010000161.1:0-2807 GCA_964646835.1 uncultured Eubacteriales bacterium
CCACCCTCTCGCCCGCGGTCTCCCCCTCGCTGAGCTTCAGGGCGCAGATGGCATCGATGATCTCCCGTCCCCGGAGGCCCTGCTCATAGAACTTGATGTGCGCCGGTAGGCCTGACGTATGGGTGAGGAGATGCCGGATGGTTATGGATTCCTTGCCTCCCTGCCCGAACTCGGGAACGAACATGGAGACAGGGTCGTCGAGACGAAACTCGCCGCGTTCCAGGAGCTTGAGGACAGACGGAAGGGTCGCGGTCACTTTGGTCAAGGAGGCCATATCGAAAAGTGTATTGGGAGTGGCCGGTATGCGGTCCGGAGTCCGCACGGCCCAGCCAAAAGCCCTGGGGTGCAGCATAACTCCCCTATGGACGATGGCGGCGACGGCTCCGGGGATCTGACCTTCTCCATTGCCCACGGCTTGGGCTACTATTGCGAACGCGCGCTCCACTTGGGCCGCGTGCAATCCCACGTCCTGGGCCTGACCGAGGGGAAGCGCCGGCGGCGCCGGGGCGGCTTGGTTGCCGGCAACTTGGGGCGAATTGGCCGTTACGTGATCCGGTTGGGAGGCGGTCTCTTTGCTCACGCACACGCCTTCAGCCTTCCCGAACCGCTCTTTTGCCAGCAGGACTGCCTTGCGGATCGCCCCGCCGCACTCATCGAGTACTGAAACGGCATCCGCAATCGAGGCCCCCGACGCGAGGCTTATGAGGGCCACACCGATATCTCCCTGGGCATCGGCGAAGACGCTTTCTACCTCACTTACGGGTCGGCCCGTGGCCTCCGTGAGGATCCGGAGTGCTCTGCCTGCCAGTTTGGTGTTTCGCGGGGCGGTACCGGCCATGAGGTTCGAGTAGGTGCGTCCCGCGATCACCATGGCTGTCGTGGAGATCATGTTGAGCACGAGTTTCTGGGCCGTGCCGTTCTTCATCCGCGTGGAACCGGCCACCACCTCGGGGCCTACGTCAGGGGCGATTACGATGTCGGCCTCCTTGGCGACGCCGCCCGTGGCATCTCCCACGACCGCCACGGTTTTGGCCGTTCGCCTTCTTGCCTCGGCCAACGCGCCCTCAACGTACGGGGTCCGACCGGACGACGCAATGCCGATGACCAAATCGTCTGGACCTATCCCTCTCATGGCCACCTCGCGAATGCCTTCCTCGCGGCTGTCCTCGGAACTCTCAGATGCCCTGGATATGGCATTCTGGCCTCCGGACATGATAGCCGTCACGTTCTCGCCGATGGAACCATATGTCGGCTCCAGTTCTGCGGCGTCGAGCACGGCAATCCTTCCGCTGGTACCGGCACCTATGTAGAAGACGCGACCGCCCCTCAGGATGGTCTCGGCCATAAGCTCGGCGGCCTTCGCGATGTTCGGCAGTTCGGCGGCGACCGCCGGAGCCACTCTGTGGTCCTCGGCGTTCATGACCGCGACGATCTTCTCAGGAGGCCATGTGTCCATGTCTTTGGTAAGGGGGTTCATCCACTCGGTTCTTGGGATGCCGGGCGTCGTCATTCTGATCTCGTTCCTTTCAGAGGCCGGTCATTCGGCTGGTACTTGTCACTCCGCTGGGATCGATCATCCCGCTGCGACGGGTCGTTCCACTGGGAGCGGTCATCCCGCTGTGACCGGTCGTTCTGCGGAGACCGGTCATTCGGTTGAGACCGGCTCTTCGCCGGGGACCGGTTTTGGGCTCCGAAGTGGGCCCTTGCCAGTATCCCGGCACCCTCCGAGGCCGGTTCGGTGGAATGGAACAGCTTCGCTTCTGGGAGCGTTCTTGATAGCTCGTCCCGAAGCGCGGCCAGATAGGTGCCGCTTCTGAAGCACCCGCCTCTGGCAGCGACATCCGGGGCCTCGAGACCCAGACTACGAGCCACTGCCGATACCATCTCGACCAGGTCGCGGGCCCCGTCCCGGAGGATGGCCGCCGCCCCCGCATCTTGGAGGCCGTCGGCTGCCAGAAACACATACTGCGAGAGGGCCGCTATGGCCGTGCGGTCCATCTCAAGCGTGAGACGGATGAAGTCCCTCGGGCTCTTCCGGCCCGTGGCTTTCAGGATAAGGTCCGTCAGTACGGTCGGAGGTTCTCTCCCGTCGAAAGCCCGCATCACCTTGCGGAGCCCCTTCAGGGCGATGCTGTAGGCGCTCCCCTCGTCGCCGAGAAGCGCTCCGTATCCTCCGGCAGATGCGTACTTGCCGTCTTTCACTCCCAGGCAGTTTGAGCCTGTCCCCGCTATGACGACTATGCCGTCCTTTCCGCCGTGCGCAGCGGCCAAAGCAGAGTACGTGTCTTCGACTATGATGAAAGGGCAGTCTCCGAATATGGGTAGGACCGCCTTGCGGATCCGTTGGGGGTTGTCGCCTCCGGCGCCCGCGAGCGCTAGGCAAGCGCCGCCAATAGCGTCCAGAGATACGCCGGCACTGTTCAAGCATTCAAAGACCGCGGCTTGTATAGACTCCGTCAGCGCGTCCTCGGACACGTAGTTGATGTTGGATGGGCCTCCGCGGCCTCTCCCCAGCACGGCGCCCCGTTCATCCACGACGCATGCTTCCGTGCCCGTCCCGCCTCCGTCAACACCGATATAGAGTGAGGATGGAGACGTCCGGGTTTTCCGGGAGCCCCTGGAGCCCCAGGAGTCACACGGGCCACCGGAGTCGCGGCTAGTACAGAAGGTAGGCTCTTCGCCTTCGCTCAAACTCCGATGCCTCCTCCCGCCACTTTGAAATGAGGTCATTGGCCGGTTTCCCACTCATGAGGGTGGTCCTAAGTTCGGGGCCTCCTCCCAAACGGTCCAGGTAGGGCGGCTTGTCC
>CAZYFG010000161.1:2817-3150 GCA_964646835.1 uncultured Eubacteriales bacterium
GAAACAGGTCTCGCGCCGCAAACAGCAGGTGGATGCCCAGTTCAACGGGGCGAACCGCCCTCTTGTCCACCACGTGGAACTGCACGCCTCCGCACACCATGCCGACATGCTTCCAATGCCACGGGGTGAAATAGGTCGGGCGAATCAAAACTCCGGGCAAATCCGCTCTTCGGAGATGTTGGGCTAGGGCGTCGGGGTCTACGTAGGGTGCTCCAACCACCTCAAAGGGGCTGGACGTCCCCCGGCCTTCCGAAAGATTGGTCCCTTCCAGAAGGCAGGTGCCCGGGTACAGGAGGGCCATGTCCTGGGTTGAGGATGCCGGCGATGGCGGTA
>CAZYFG010000161.1:3183-4258 GCA_964646835.1 uncultured Eubacteriales bacterium
CCCATCCTTCGGCCCTTATCACATGGGGAGCAGGGAGGTTCAACCTGTCGGATTCCATGAGGGCGATCTCCCCCAAGGTCATGCCGTGCCTTATGGCGACCGGGGCGTAACAGACAAAAGACAGATCGCGAGGTGAAGGGACATTGCCCTCGACTCCGGTGCCGCCAATGGGGTTTGGCCTGTCAAGCACCACAAAGGGAACGCCCGCCGAAGCGGCAGCCCGCATCGATTCCAGCATGGTCGACGGGTAGGTGTAGTAGCGGGCACCGATATCCTGGATGTCAAACATGAGGACGTCGATGTCTGCGAGGATCTCGGGGTGGGGGACCCGTGATTCGCCATAGAGGCTGTAGACAGGCATCCCTGTCCGCGGTTCCGTCTCGTTGCCGACGCGGGCGCCCTCGGCTGCACTGCCGCGGATGCCGTGTTCTGGGGAAAATAGGGCTCTTATGCGGTAACCCTGTTCCACCATCACCTCATAGTTCTGTCTGAGGTCCGGGTTCAGGCCGGTGTGGTTGGTGATGAGCCCGATTCCCTTGTCCCGATACAGCCCTTCCTCCAACAGCTTCTCGAGGCCGGTTCTCACTCTCAGGGCAACACACCTCCTCCGTCCACCTCAAGCGGATTCGGTGTCTTGGGAGGCAGTTCCTCCATCTGCCCCCCGGCCCCAGACGCAACGGGCAGCCCTCCTGTCAGGCTGCCCGTAGTTTTCACGTGAGGTTGTCAGCGTCCTCCTGTACGTCTAGAGAGTGACCATAGGTCTAGAGGAGGTCTCGGCCCCTGATCCCCGCTGTAGCCTTCTCAGGCAGCGCCCTCAGAACCACTGAGGAAACTATGGTATTGAGTCCGGCGTGTGCCAGGTTGAACGGGACGATCACCGGCACAATCATGGATAGCACTGTCTGCCTTGGAACGCCGAGATAAATCGGAGTGACGAGCAGGTTGAAAGGCACCATGAGCGCGACTCGGGTCAGGATCCCCGCAACCATGGGTAGAAGGAGGTTGCGGGTCCGCTTGGCCAGGACTCCGATCACGATAGCCATTCCACCGGAAGCGATGAAGTGCATCAGGATGC
>CAZYFG010000161.1:4268-4477 GCA_964646835.1 uncultured Eubacteriales bacterium
TGGCGGAACGTCGCCGGGAGCGAGTTTCAGGAATGGAGCAGGTGGGTAGGAGAAAGCCAGGGTGAGCTCAAACACAAAGGACATTGCTGCAAGGATGGCGGTTAGGACCAGCGGTAGATACTTGCGGTTCACTACGATTCCCCCTCATAGGTTCTGCAGAGGGGGACCCCCGGGGGGAGCCTTGGTGCTCGGCTTGATCTTCTCTCATC
>CAZYFG010000162.1:0-563 GCA_964646835.1 uncultured Eubacteriales bacterium
GGGACTCCAAAGAACCCGGCTTCGGGGTTGATGGCGTAGAGCCGGCCGTCGGGCCCGATCTTCATCCAGGAGATGTCGTCACCCAAGCATTCGGCCTTCCAGCCGGGGATGGTCGGGTGGATCATTGCCAGGTTGGTCTTGCCGCAGGCTGACGGGAAGGCGCCGCAGATGTGGTACTGCTTTCCTTCAGGACTGGTAAGCCGTAAGATGAGCATGTGCTCGGCCATCCAGCCTTCTCTCCTGGCGATGGTCGATGCGATGCGGAGAGCGAAGCACTTCTTGCCGAGGAGGGCGTTCCCACCGTAGCCCGAACCGTAGGACCAGATGGTGTCGTCCTCAGGGAAGTGGCTGATGTACTTCTGGTCCAGAGGAGCGCAGGGCCAATCGCTGTCTTTCTGGCCGGGCTCAAGAGGCGCGCCTACGGAGTGCAGGCACTTCACGAAATCCCCGTCAGTGCCTAGGGCCTCGATGACCTTGGTCCCGACCCGGGTCATGATGTGCATGTTGCAGACGACGTAGGGGCTGTCGGTGATCTCGATACCTATGCGGGAGATGGGCGAACC
>CAZYFG010000162.1:573-4429 GCA_964646835.1 uncultured Eubacteriales bacterium
GACATACATGGTGCGTCCATGCATGCAGCCCTTGTATAGGCCCGTCATGGTTTTCTTCAGTTCGTCCGCCTGAATCCAATTGTTGGTCGGGCCGGCTTCCTCTTGCTTGTCGGTCCCGATAAAGGTCCTGGCCTCGACTCTGGCCACGTCGCTTGGGTCTGACCTGAACAGGTGGCAATTGGGTCTCTTGGCCAGCTCTGTGGCCATCCCGCTCTTGACCATTTGAGACATGAGTGTGTCATACTCGGCCTTGCTGCCGTCACACCAATAGACAGATGCCGGCTCGCAAAGATCCGCCACTTCGCGAACCCATTGGTTCAGCTTCTCATGGCGTACTGGATACATCGCGGATGCCTCCTTTATTGAGTGCAAGCACAAGTACAAGCTCATTGTACCATTGGCTCCTTCTATTTTCGGCGTTTGGAATCCTCCTCATTGGTATGGTGATCGGAGAAAATGGTCAGTCCAATATGAGCCAACGGTCCGCCTTGTTGCCAGATGGCAATTGTCTATGGCATTCGGGACAGGCATCGGGATATGATAGACACACCCGGAAACGTGCCAGGAGTTTCCACTGGGGCAGTGACCGGCGAAAAATGGGGCAGTCTGCGCAAGGGAGAATGGAGCAAGCAGGCAAGGAGGAAGGCGAGTGCGTTCCCGCGAACGGAGGGCTTCCACGGGGAGCGTCTTGGTGACGGGCGGAGCGGGCTACATCGGGTCCCATACAGTCAAGGCGCTCCTGGAGGCCGGCTATGAAGTGGTCGTTTTCGATGACCTGTCCCGCGGTCATCCGGAGTTCATCCCGGGCGTCCGTCTCGTCATAGGCGAACTGCCGGACCAGGGCGCGCTTACCGACCTCTTTTCCGAAATCGACTTCGACGCGGTCCTACATTTCGCGTCCGAAAGCTTGGTCGGCGAATCCGTGCGAAACCCCGACAAGTACTTCCGGAGGAACGTCGCAGGGGGCCTGTCGCTTCTTTCCGCCATGGCCAAGGCCGGAGTGAAGAAGATGGTGTTCTCGTCTTCCGCAGCGGTATACGGCGATCCTGACTCGGTCCCAATACCCGAGACCGCGCCTCTAAGGCCGGTTAGCCCCTACGGCGAGTCCAAGGTCTTCCTGGAACGTGCGTTGGGCTGGTACGACAAGGCTTATGGGATTAAGTCGGTGTCCCTAAGGTACTTCAACGCCGCCGGCGCCGACCCGTCTCTTCGCATGGGTGAGGACCACGACCCTGAGACCCATCTCATCCCATTGGTGATCGGCGCGGTACTCACGGGTAAGCCGCTCACGGTGTTCGGCGACGACTATCCGACTCCGGATGGGACTTGCATACGAGACTATATCCACGTCACAGATCTTGCGGATTCCCATGTCCTTGCCCTCAAGGCCCTGTCGGAAGGCCTTGATACCACTGCTTTGAACGTCGGCACGGGTTCGGGCTTCTCCGTGATGGAGGTCATACGCGCCGTGGAGGAAGTATCCGGAAGGAAAGTTTCGTACACGGTCGGCCCCCGGAGAGCAGGCGACCCTGCCGTGCTGGTCGCAGAGTGCCACAAAATCAGAGAGATACTGGGATGGACGGCTAAGCACTCCTCGCTTCGGGACATCGTTGAGACCGCATGGCGATGGCACACTCGCGCAATCGAGGATTAGGCCCAGGGCACGGAATGCGCTAAGGGGCGTTACCACGATTGCATAAACTCTTGCATAACCATTCGGCAATTGTGATTGTCGAACAAAGGAATTGGCAAAGAGTGGGCGAAGGTCTCTAGTGTGTGGTCGCCACGGGTGATACGGAAGAAGGGGTGAGAACCTTGACGTCAGTTGCTCGGCAGGCAGACCCGTCCCAAGAGATGCTTGTGAGTTCTCTGGAGGCCATCCTGGAAAACCTCACGGAAGCGGTGATGGTCGCTGACAGAAATGGCCGGGTTCTACTCCGGAACAGAGCCGCCAGAGAGATACTTGGGCCCGCATCCGTCGATCCGGCTCGCCTCCTCACCACCCGGTATTTCGACGGGTCGCTGGTGCCGCCGGATGATTACCCCATCGCAAAGGTATTGCGCGGGGAAAAGGTCCAGCGTCAGGAATTGCTGATCGAATGGCCCGATGGGGTCAGGCGGATTCTGCAGTTCAGCGGCTCACTAGTAGATGAGGGCGACCGGCTCAAGCTTGCAGTGATTGCCTACCGGGATGTCACCGACCTCCGCCGGGATAGTGAGCGGAAGCAGGACTACTTGAGGGCTACCTCCCACGACCTCAGAAACCCGCTGTCAACCCTTCTCACCCAGGCACAGATCCTTGATATGGAGACCAGGCGAAAAGGCCTAATAGATGAGAATAGGGCGGTTCAAGTAATACTGAGAAACGGCTTGCGGATGAAGGCGATGCTTGAGGACTTCATCGAGTTCCTCAGGATCGACGCGGGACTCTGGTCGCTCCGCCCGCGTGACACTGATCTCGTGAGGCTTATCAATGATGTGGTTGACAGGTACAGAAGCTCGCCCGATTGGGGGCGCATTTCTTTCGAGTGTGCCGGCGGGGAGTGCCGGGCGGAAGTGGATGCGCACCATGTCGAGCGTTGTCTGGAGAACCTGCTCGGCAATGCCTGTCAGTACTCGCCTCCGGATACGCTCGTCCAGGTGTCACTTGAAGCGGGAGACGGCTTCGCGCGAATCGCGGTCAAGGATGAAGGTAGCGGCATCGATCCAAAGCACCTCCCCAGGATATTCGACAGGTTTTACCGAGGAGACAACAGCTACACTAGAGGCCTTGGCCTAGGTCTCTACATCGTCAAGCTCATCGCGGAAGGTCACGGGGGCAGTGTCTCTGTCACGAGCGAACAGGGCAAGGGATCCACCTTCACGCTGGTCCTGCCTCTCCGCCAAGACCGTTCCTGAGGGAAGGAATCTTTCGATACCCTATTGAACCTTTCTCCCAAAGAGGAGGCGGGAAAAGTGGCTGATATTCTACGTTTTTTGGACGAGAAGGCCCCGGAGCTACACGCCATCGCCGACGAGGTCTGGGCCGCTGCGGAGGTGGGGTTCCAGGAGTACAAGTCTTCAAAGGTCCAAGCCGACTACCTTGAGGCAAACGGCTTTTCCGTGAAACCTGGCGTAGCGGACGTCCCGACGGCCTTCATCGCCGAGTGGGGGAGCGGGCGGCCGTTCATAGGCTTCTTGGGCGAATTTGACGCTCTCGCGGGGATATCTCAGGAAGTCTTTCCTGAGCGTAAACCCATTGTGCCCGGCGACCCCGGACACGGGTGTGGGCATAACCTCCTAGGTACCGCGGCCTTGGGAGCCGCTTTGGCGCTCAAAGAAGCTTTGGCCGAGTCTGGCATGGCTGGAACTGTTAGGTACTACGGCTGTCCTGCCGAAGAGCTCCTGGCGGGCAAGGTATACATGGCGAGGGGCGGAGTGTTCGACGACCTTGATGTGGCCATCACTTGGCACCCCGGTTCGTCCACGACCGTGAGGCTGGGAAGCGGAAACGCAATGAACTCGGTGAAGTTCAGGTTTCACGGCAAGACCGCCCACGCCGCGGGCGACCCTCACAACGGCAGATCGGCTCTGGACGCCGTGGAACTAATGAACGTCGGCGCCAACTATCTGCGCGAACACGTCATACCCAGGTCGAAGAGATCTACGCGCGGCTCCTGGATGTCGCCAAAGGAGCCTCCCTCATGACGGGTACCACCCACGACGTGAACTTCCTGACAGGGTGCTATGAGGTGCTCCTCAACGAAGCGCTCGCGGACGTCATGTGGAGGAACCTCCAGAAGGTAGGCGCGCCGCAGTTCGACGAGGCGGATTTCGAATTTGCCCGCAAACTGGCCGGCGAGATTGGCAAAAATGC
>CAZYFG010000163.1:0-4381 GCA_964646835.1 uncultured Eubacteriales bacterium
GGACGGGTGGCCAGGGCCCTGGCTATCTCCAATCGCCTCTGTAGACCATACGGGAGGCTCGAAGCTATCTCGTCCTTCCGGCTCTTCAAGCCGACCATATCAAGTAGGCGGAGCGCGTCATCGTGAGTGTCGAGCTCGCAAGCGTCAAACCTCGTGGTGTGTAGCACGGCATCCGCCAGCCTATAGGGTACGCGGAGGTGCCCGGCCGTTCGCACGTTTTCGTACACCGACAGAGTCTTGAAGAGCCGGATGTTCTGGAACGTCCGGACCACACCCAGTTTGGCTATCTGGTTGGGCTTTAGCCCCAGAAGACTCTGTCCCTGAAAGCGGACTTCGCCCGACGTCGGCGTATACACGCCGGTAACCAGGTTGAACACCGTGGTCTTCCCCGCTCCGTTGGGACCGATGAGGCCGACGATTTCGCCCTCGTCAACGTTCATCGTGACATCGTCTACAGCGGTCAAACCGCCGAATCTGATGGTGAGGTTCTCTACCTCGAACAGCACTACGCCCTCGCCCCCTTCCGTACGATGCGCCCAATCCACTTCTTGAACCCCGGCCAAGTAAGCTCTCGCCTGCCAAGGAGACCCGTCGGCCTCGTCAGCATAAGTACGAGGAAGCCCGCGGCGTAGAACACCATCCATCCCCTTCGCAGGAAGTTCGCAGGGCCCGACATACCCATGTTCCCGAGGAAGGTGGCCAGGTTCCGGAAGACCTCCGGCAGGAGAGTGATGCACATGGCGCCCAAGAGGGACCCGGTGAGGCTCCCCAAGCCGCCCAAGATGACCATAGACACGGACTCAATGGTCTTGGCGTAGTTGAAGACATCCGGATGCAGGTACATCATGTAGTGACCGATCATCGCCCCTCCGAGTCCGGCAAAGAATGAGGAGATCATGAAGGCAAGCACTTTGTAGTAAGTGGTATCGATCCCCACCGATTGGGCGGCGATCTCATCCTCCTTGACGGCCACGAAACAGCGCCCCTGCTTGGAGTTGACCAGGTTCGAGAGTATCCATAGGGTGATCGCCAAAGTCACCGCTGCCACGGGAAGCGAGGTCACGTAGGGAACTCCGGGGAGACCAAGGCCTCCTCCGGTCAGTTTCGTCGTGTTGTTCAATATGGCGGTGATTATGTATTGGAATCCCAGCGTCACGACTGACAAGTAGTCTCCGACCAGCCTGAGCGAAGGGAAACCGACGAGGAAGCCGACAAACGCAGACAAGAGCCCGCCGGCGATGAAGGAGGGCAAGAACGGCCACTTCGCCTTCATCATAAGGAGCGCCGAAGTATACGCCCCGATCACCATGAATCCTGCGTGGCCAAGGCTGAACTGACCGGTGAAACCTGAAATCAGGTTCCAGCTCAAGGCCAGGACCGCGTTGATGCAGAAGATCGTCATGATCCCCACGGGATACGCCGGCAGAGCCCCGCGGAGCAGCGAGCAGATGACCCAGACAGCCGCCACTTCCAGGGCGAAGACAGTAATGCGTCTCATAAAGCCGTTCGTTTTGGTCATCAAACGTCACACCTTCTCCTGGGTGCCCTTACCGAGAAGCCCGCTCGGCTTAAACAGCAGTACAAGCACCAAAAGTACAAATGCTATGCCATCCTTGTAGTTGGATGAGATGTAGGCGGCCCCGATGGTCTCCAGCATCCCGATGAGATATCCACCGAGATAAGCGCCTGGAACGCTGCCTATCCCCCCGACCACCGCCGCCGCGAAGGACTTCAGGCCGAAGAACCCTCCCAGATACGGGTTGACGCTGAACCTCATGCCGATCAGGACACCTGCGGCGCTGGCCATGATGCCGGCGAGGAAGAAGGTCAGCGATATCGTCTTGCCTGTGTTGATGCCCATGAGGGCAGCAGCTTCCCTATCGAGCGCCACCGCTTTGATGGTCAGCCCCGCCAGCGTGCGGTTGACGAAATAAGAGAGGGAGAACATGAGGATGAATCCGACAGCAACCAGGAGAAGGTCCACAGGAGGGATCATCATCCCGGCAATCTTGATGGACGCGGACGGGAGAACCCTGGGAAACGGGTGAAAGTCGGGCGACACAAATACCACAATCGAGTTCTCGACCAGGAGGGATACGCCGATTGACGTGATAAGCAGGTTCAGCTTCGGCGCCCCTTTCTCGCGCAGGGGTCTATACGCGCGCATCTCAGTGACATAAGAAAAGACCCCGCTCAGGGCCATACTGAGGCCAAACGCCAGTGGAAACGGGAGCCACTTCCGGAGCACCGAGTAGAGGGCGATGTAGGCGCCGACGGTGAGTACGGACCCGTGGGCGAAGTTGATGAACTTGAGCACTCCGAAGACCAGAGTGTACCCTACCGCCACCAACGCGTAGACACTCCCGATAGCCAGGCCGTTCCACAGCTGCTGCATGAGCTGTTGCATCGAAAACCTCCTCCCCTAGGACGTTCCTCCTAAGGCGTGTGCGGGCAGTTAAACTCCATTTTGGGCCCCGCAGTCTACAGGCGCCCGCGGGGCCCTTCTCTATTCAGCCGATATCACTTCGCGATGGCTGCAGGCCGGTCGCAATTAGTCGGGAAGCACCTTCTCCACGAACTTGAAGTCCTGACCCACAACCTTGATGATGACAACGGGCTTGTTCAGCGGGTTGTGAGTGTCGGGATCCATGGTGAACGTGCCCGACGGCACGGGAACATCCTTGATGGTCTCTATCGCGGCCCTGATCTTCTCCGGATCCGCCTCGCCGGCCTTCTTGATGGCCTCGGCGATGATCATCACTGTTTCGTAGGAGAAGCAGGCGTTGGAGTTCGGATCGGCATTGTAGGCAGCCTTGTACTTGGTGGCGAAGTCTTGCGCCTTGGGATCGGGGTCATCACCCGCGTACAGCGTAGTCAGGTAGAGGTTCTGGACGGCGTCCTCGCCGGCGATCTCAATGACCTTGGGAGCGTGGGTTGAGTCGCCCGCCATGAACAGCATTTCCATCCCCAGCTCTTTCGCCTGCTTAAGGATGAGGCCCGACTCGGCGTACGTGTTGGGGGTTATGACGATGTCAGGGTTGGCGGCCTTGATCTTGGTAAGCTGCGGGCGGAAGTCCTGTGTAGCCTCGGGGAAAGTCTCCTCGGCGACAATCTCTCCTCCCAGCGCCTTGAACCTGTTGATGAAGACCTCTGCCAAGCCCTTGTTGTAGTCCTGGGCGATGTTGTAGATGACGGCTGCCTTGGTCTTCTTGAGCGAGTTGTAGGTGAAGTTAGCCATGGCGGCTCCCTGGACCGGGTCAAGGAAGCAAGCCCTGAAGTAGTAGGGGTTGACCTTGGTCGGGTCGGAGGGATCCATGACGACCATCGGGTTGGTGCTGGTCGGCGCGATGGCCGGCCGCTTGAGCTCCTTGAGAACCGGTGCAGCCGCGATTGAGTTGGAGCTGGCGACCTCACCGATAAGGACTACTACGTCGTCCTCCTCAATCAGTTTGCGAACGACGTTGGGGACCAGCTCTTTCTTGGACTGGGTGTCCTCGTAGATGACCTCGACTTTCATTCCAAGGAGACCGCCTGCGTCGTTGATGTCCTTTACCGCCAGCTCGGTCCCGTTCTTGTTCAACTGACCCTTAGCCGCATTTGCGCCTGTGAGCGGGTAGAAGGCACCAATCTTCAGAACCTTGGGCGGTGGCGGCGGCGCGGTCGTGCCGGGATCCTCCTCCTTCTTGGGAGCGCAGCCGGCAAGAACGGTGAGGACCATGACGGCGAGGACCAGTACAGCAATACCTTTGAGACTTCTCTTGAACACTCTTCCACCTCCTGATTTTCGTGAAACAAGGAATCCCAGCGGTATCTGGGCGCGGCACGACACTATCAGGCAGACGCTCACAGCCGGTCGCGGCAGTCTGTGGGTTGGTTCACCCGGCAGCTTGCCGCAGTTGGCCAAGCCAGGCGTGGAGTGTAGCGGTCTGTACTATGTAAACATGTGGTTCAGACTTGATGCGAATGGGTCCGATCGGTTGTGCCGTCTCTCGTTTGTACCGTGCCGCTTGGGTTTCTGAGACAACAAGCCTACCTGCCTTACCGACAGATATGCCAGGTTGCCGTTCCGGAATACCCCCTTTCGCGATACTGCGAACAAGAGACAGAACCGACCCAAGAGAAAGTGACTATGCGGGAATCCCCGAGATTCATCCTGGAAGAACCTGTCTGGATTCACAGGTGATAGGCTGGGGACTCAGAGTCTGATTCGTCGGAGAAAAGCGGATTCCTGCAAAGATGACACTCATCGCACAAATGTCTGGCTTAGGTGGGAGTGATGAGGTATGTTAGGTGGCCTCCCCGATTTCCCTGGTCTAGAAGGCCTCGGGCAACGGTTTGACTCCCGCATCGTACAACACTCTCACTGTCTCTTCGATCTCCG
>CAZYFG010000164.1:0-4287 GCA_964646835.1 uncultured Eubacteriales bacterium
GGCCTGCTAGAGGACTAGGGGCGCCAGCACGATTCCTATGAGCAGGCTCGAGATAGCTATATGGCCATCCTTAAGGACAGAGATGCACTCAGCTTGGGCACAAAAGGCCAGGCGACCTGGAAGAGGGGCGAGCTCCATGAGCGAAGGTAGAGACCGGGGGCTTCAGTTTGTTGACACAAACATCCTAGTCTACGCTCATGATCCTTCAGCAGGGGCGAAGCGTCAGGTTGCTACAAGGCTTCTCGAGAACCTGTGGGACTCGCGCAGAGGTTGTGTTAGTATCCAGGTTCTTGAGGAGTTCTACGTTGTAGTCACCTCTAAGGCGCGCCCTCCGCTTCCTCGGTCGAGAGCTAGAGAGATCGTGACGGCCTATCGGGTATGGCCCGTGCACTCGCCTATAGTCTCAGACGTGGAAAGGGCTATCGAAATCCAAGAACGCCATGGCATATCGTTCTGGGACGCAATGATAGTTGCGAGCGCATCTCGTCTAGAGTGCGAGATCCTCTGGTCTGAGGATCTGAGTCATGGCCAGGCCTACGAAGGTGTCATAGTCAAGAACCCATTCGCGGGCATCTGACAAGGGAGCACAGCGATTTCCGATCCCTAGAAGACCCGCGTAAGCTCCGGCTAGCTGGGTTACTTCCCTCCCCTGGCTTGCGACCAGGCGTGGGGGTCTTTCAAAAAGTCCCGTATGAGGTCGGCCGCTGCCTTGCCGAAAAAGCCTTTCTTCTCTCCGACCTCAACTATGGCGGGCCAGTCAGTAATCCACCGGGCCTGCACGCCGATCGCCCCCAGGGTCCTTTCGTACTCGTCGGTGAACCCATATGAAGCGATGGTGAACACGTGGCCAACCTTGTAGCCCGCGTTCCGGAGGCCCTGCACGAAGTTGACCTTGCTTCCGCCGTCGAACATCAGGTCTTCTACGAGGATGACGCGCTTCCCTTCATCCAAATAGCCCTCTACCTGGGCATTTCGCCCGAATCCTTTGGCCTGTTTGCGCACATATAGCATGGGGAGGCGCATCTTGGCGCTCAGGAAAGCGGCGTAAGGAATCCCTGCGGTCTCGCCTCCGGCCACCGCGTCCACCTTGTCCTTTACGGTCTCCTCGACGAGGCCGGCGAGCATGCCCACAGCCTCCTCCCTCTCGGGAACGAAAGAGATGAGGCGCCTCACATCTATGTAAACGGGGCTCTTGGTTCCTGAGGTCAGTGTGAACGGTTCTTCCGGCCTAGCGCCGACTGCGCCTATGTCTATGAGTATATGGGCCATTCTGATTCTGCGGTCTTCTGCGGTCATGGGAGCCATGTGACGAATCCTCCTTCATTCACGGGCTGTTCGCACTACTGCCTGTCTCATACCGGTTATTACTGCTGCTTGTCCCGTACTGGCTATCTCATTACCGGCTGTCTCGCCGGATACTCCTGACGACCTCGTTCAGAGCCGAATCCAGGATTTCCGGCCTATCTTGCCTCCTCGCGAGCTTGTCCTCTAGCTCCATGAGGCTGTCCGGGTATTTCCGCGCCAACACCTCCAACGCCTTCTTTAGGTCATCCGGAAGGGGTGCTCCGAACTCCATGGACTGCCCGGTAGCCGGGTGCCGAAACCTGAGCGCCAGAGCGTGAAGCGCCTGGCCCTCGAGGCCGAGGTCGTCCTTTCCCCTGCTGTACACAGGATCTCCGGCGACGGGATGCCCCAGGTGAGCCATGTGCACCCTGATCTGGTGGGTCCTCCCCGTCCGGAGATTCGCGAGTATCAACGTGTACTGGGCCGCGAAACGGGCCAGGACCTCGTAGTCTGTGACGGCGCTCCTTCCGGTGGGGACGACGGCCATCTTCTTCCTGTGCACCGGGTGCCGCCCAATGGGAGCGTCCACCGTCCCTGCGTCCTGGCGGACCTTGCCCAAGCACAACGCCACATACGTGCGCCGGACTTCACGCGCCTTTATCTGGTCCTGAAGTGATTTGAGGACCGGTTCGTTCTTAGCCACCACAATGAGGCCGGTCGTGTCCTTGTCCAGCCGGTGGACGATCCCGGGACGGATCTCTCCTCCAATCCCGGCAAGGTCCGGACACCGCGCCAGGATGGCGTTCACCAGCGTACCCTGCCAGTGGCCTGCGGCGGGATGCACCACCATCCCGCGGGCCTTGTTGATGACCAGCACATCCCTGTCTTCATAGACGATGTCCAAGGGGATGTCCTCGGCAGCGACGTCCCATTTTTCCGGCGGCGGCATGGTCAATACCACAAGGTCGCCGGGCTTCACTTTGGCCGATGGCTTGCATCCCCCGCCGTTCAGGAGGACGTTGCCTTCCTCAATAAGGGCCTGGGCCCTGGTCCTTGATATGCCTTCTCCGGCTGCCGCTTTGGCGACGAAGACATCAAGCCTCTCTCCGCCAGAGGGGTCATCCACTTCGAACATGAGGTTTCTCGGGGCTCCGGAACCTCCGGAACCCGCATTCTTGGGGTTAGTCGCTCTCATCCTCGAAACGCCCTTCGGGAGTCAGCAAGAAGTAGACCGCCATGAGAATGGCACCCGAGACTATGGCAAAGTCGGCCACGTTGAAGACCGGCGAGAAATACTTGAGGCTTATGAAATCGGTGACGCTGCCGAACTGCACTCGGTCCAGTAGGTTTCCCAGCGCCCCGCCGGCGATGAGACCCAAGGAGATGACACCCACTGTCCCGCCTTTCTTGAGCTTGGGATAGACGAGAATCGCTAGGATGACGCAGCCCACACTGATGATCGCCAGGTAGGGTGCGGCCCCCTGCAGTATTCCAAAAGAAGCGCCTGAGTTGGACCAGTGGGTGAAGCGCAGGAAACTGCCTAGGATGTCCCGGGACTCGCCAAGGGCGAAGTTCTGCCGTATCCAGTTCTTGCTCAGGTAGTCGCATGCGGAAACCAGCAAGAACGTAGCCCGGAACAGCAATGATCCTCCCCCGCTTCCGATGAGCTCTGCGAACCGGTCTCCCGGACCGTCTCCCAATTAGGATACTCGACCCGCGTTACAGGAGGCAAGGAGAGAAGGCTTCCCAAACACCTGCTCCGGCGAGCTCACCTCGGTCTGGGATGATGAGACCGGACTGGTCGCGAACTCGTTTCCGCCCGTTCCAGCCGGCTCACCTCGGTCTGGGACGATGAGGGCTCGCCGGAACGTTTTCACCGTGGGTATAGACGTCGTCGGTAAGGGTCTCGATGCCGCCCATGGGAGGGAAGTTCCGGAGGGCCTGCTCTTCGACGGGCCTCCGGCTTGCCGGCTCGACCTCCTGGGATTCTGCGCATCTCACGCACAGTTCTGCCTCAGGCGCTGCCCGCAGCCTTCCTTCGGGAATGAGGCCGCCGCAGGACAGGCAGTATCCGTACGTACCCTTCCTGATTCTATCGAGAGCCAGATCAATCTTGGCCCTGTCGATTTCCAGGCCGTCCTTGAGCCCCAGGTCCTTTCCCCGCTCGAAGGTCTCGACCGCCAGGTCGGCGGAATGCTGGTCGTAGGTTGACATCTCGCCCGATGAGTCTTTCAGGCCCTCCGAAAAGGTGCTGTTCTTTATGCGGTGAAAGCCATCGGTTACCTTTTTTCGCTCCCTGAGGAGGAACCTTTCGAACTCCGTTAGGTCTATGTCGGTCCTTTGATTACGGCCTTCGCCAGATCCATGAGCCACCGGTATACCCCCTTGGCTGATTCCTCTTACCTTCACGTCTTGCGTTCGCATCTTGCACTTACGCCCTGTATTCACACGTTGCGTTTAGATCTTGAGTTCACAGCAGGCGCTTAGCTCTCTGCCCGCCCGTCTTCTCTTCTACCCTTTCCCCTTCAGGTATTGCTGGATGATCCACACCAGTTCGCCCAGGAAGTTGCCGATGATTGGGAGGTTCAGGATGTAGCTTCTCGTGAGGACATAGATGATCATGGCGCCCAAGAGAGTGAACCCCACCGCCAACCCCGCGCCCCTTGCCAATCCTCCGGCGAGGTTCAGCCAGAGGAGCCTGCCGGGCCGGTTCAGCAAGTTGACGTACTCGGCAATCTTGGCCCGTTCCAGCGAATCGGAGACCTTGATCAGAGTGTCTTCCAGGGACCTCCGGCGGGAGCCCTTCCCATCATCTTCTCGTGACTTCTTATCGCCTTCTCGTGAACCGGACAAAACCTCTCCCCCTGCGAGAGCCGCTTAAGAACCTCTATCGCCCATATGTTCCCTCCTAAGCCCGAAAGGTAGTCTCCGGAAAAACGAGACGGAGGGAAAACCCGCGAACCGGTAGAAGAGGGTCATGGTCTCCTGCTAATCACGATGAGT
>CAZYFG010000165.1:0-4253 GCA_964646835.1 uncultured Eubacteriales bacterium
ATCGTACCGGTGCGCTATGGCCGTGGATCTTAATCCACGCTGCCTCCGACCTCGTGGGATTCTAGCTATGCAGAAGATGACCCTCGTTGATGCATCCTTGCGTCGAAGCGGCTGCGCGCCCGGGTGATGCGGCTTCACAGACGCCCGTCATAGACCTCGATATCCCTGATCCAGTTGGCATAGTCAGGGCCTAGGTTTCGAAGTAGCAGTTCATCAGCTGTGTAGAAGGGTGAGCTAAGCGCCATTGCTAACGCCACGTAGGCGTTGTCGTAGGCTGAGTGCCCGTTGCTTGTAGCCATGGAAACGGCTACGGGGGCGATGGTGCTGACGGAGGGCGCGTCACCCTCCCGGAGGGTCGCATGACCATCCAAAAGGATGGCAACGATAGCAACTGAGCGCATCGCTGCGTGTTGGTAATACGGGTATGAACCGGAGTTCGGGGGGCCGTCAGGCACCCAACACACCCAATCTTGGGGGCCGACGCATTGAACATTGCAGGGATTGTCCTTGCGGCGGGTTTTTCGTCTCGTATGGGTCTATTCAAGCCTTTGCTGCCCATCGGGGGCCGGCCTGCCCTCGAAAGGGCCGCTTGTTGTCTGTTGGATGCGGGCGTCAGCGATGTCCGCGTGGTCGTTGGGTATAGAGCGGACAAACTTGTTCCCCTGCTTAACAGGCTCCCTGTGACCGTGGTGGAGAACCCGCGATATCGTGAAGGCATGTTTTCCTCACTGGTGGCCGGGGTAAGCTCGTTCGGTCACTCAGGGGACGACGGTGAGCATAAGTGCATGTCCTCGACCGTCGATGCTTTCTTCATGTTGCCCGTCGACGTCCCGTTGGTCGCGCCTCGCGCCATACGGCAGGTATCCCGGGCGTTCCCCGATTCTTCCTCTCCTCCATTGGTGGCGTATCCGGTGTACGGAGGCAGGCGCGGGCACCCGCCCCTCATATCGGTCGCCTTGCGCGAGCGGATCCTTGCCTTTAGCGGAGAAGGCGGTATGCGGGCGTTACTTAGGCAGGTCACATGCGAGGCGCCCGAGCGCTGTGTGGACGTCCCGGTCGACGATCCGGCAATTCACATGGATATGGACACACCGGATGATTATCTTGCGCTAAAGGAACAATGGAGTCGTCATGAGGGTTCACCAAAGGGACCTTCGGGGATAGGCGCGTCATCGCATGTCATCGCGAGGGGGAGTGCGTCCTGACAGCGGATTCAGGTCAAAGCATATCGTGCAGCGTCAACAACTGCCATTACTGGATGAAGGGGAACAAATGCGCGGCGTCGCAGATCTTGGTCACCTCGGACGAGATGGCCAAGACGCTTCCGCGCGAGGTCGATAGCCCGTATGCGGCGCGAGTACCGGCGACTCCGGTGGCTCACTGCGTCAACAGCTGCTGCAAGACCTTTGTCAGCAAGGACGACTTCCACGCTTTCAGTGACGGAGTCGTCAAACTATGAACGAGGCAGAACCCCACAAGCCGCAGGACACTACCGACCTCGGAGAGAGTCCTCAAAGGAAGGACGCCTGGGAGAAGGCTGTGGGTGCGGCTCAGTTCAACAGGGACTACTTGCCCAAGGATACCCTTCACGGATATCTCATAGGCAGCCCCTATGCCCACGCGCGCCTGAAGTCCGTGGACGCTTCAGAGGCTCTCAGGGAGGAAGGTGTCCACGTGGTCGTCACCGCCGACAGCGCCCGCCCGCTCTTGGGGACCTGGATCGAGGACCGTCCGGCGCTGGCGCTGGGAAAAGTCAGGTACTATCGTGAGCCGGTGGCCGTCGTCGTCGCGAACACTGAGTCCCAAGCGGCTCGGGCGGCCAGAAAGGTAAAGGTGGAATACGAGCCGCTTCCGGTAGTCAACTCCATAAGCGACGCCCTGAAGCCGGACGCTTCCTTGGTCCACGAGGACCTAGCCAGGTACAGCAGGGTAAAGTCTTTTGTGTACCCTCAGCCGGGGACCAACATCTGCCACTGGACCAAGATACGAAAGGGCGACATGGAGGCGGGCTGGGCACAAAGCGAGGTTGTGGTAGAAGAGAGTTTTTCCCTGCCTCAGTCCGACCATGCCGCGATGGAGACCAGGTCTTCTTCGGCCGAGATAAGCCCCAGCGGCGAGATCATAGTTCACACCGCTTCGCAGGCGCCGTTTGTTGTAAGAAGGCTCCTTGGGAAGTACTTCGACATCGACCAGCAGAAAATCGTGATCCATACGCCCGTTGTGGGAGGGTCCTTCGGCGGCAAGTGCGCGCCGCATCTGGAGCCCATAGCCATCTTGGCTTCCATGGCAGTGGGCGGACGGAAAGTCAAGGTGACCAATTCACGTGAGCAGGACATGGCCGGTTCGCCCATACGGATAGGCCTGGACGCGACGGTGAAGATCGGCGCGTCAAGGGACGGCGTCATCCGTGCGGCCCAAATCACGTATTACGTCAACGTCGGCGCGTACTCGGACATGGGAGTCGTCATGGCCAAGTCAATCGCGTCGGACTGCACGGGCCCCTACAGGATCGATAACCTCTGGTGCGATTCTTACGGTGTCTATACGAATCGCCCGTTTGTCACCTCGTTTCGCGGCTTTGGACACACCGAGTACACGTTCTGCATTGAGCGGACCATGGACGTGCTGGCTTTTGCCCTTGGCATGGACCCGGTGGAAATCAGGCGGAAGAACTTGATACGGGAAGGCGATACGTCTCCCACCGGCGTCAAGGTCACGGCCTGCCTTGACAAAGTTAGGGATCTCATTCGGTGGGACGAAGGGCAGAAAGCCCGGTTGGCTGACGGGAGAATCCGAGCGAAAGGCATTGCGTGCTTCTGGAATGCCCCGTCTACAGCGTCAAATGCCAGGTCGGGCGCGATAGTCACGTTCTGCCCTGACGGGACCATCAACCTCAACCTCGGGTCGGTGGAACTGGGGCAAGGGTCGAAGACAGGCGTCGCGCAGCTATGGACATCGACAAGATCCGGGTCAACATGGAAGTGGACACTTCCCTCAATCCGGTCCACTGGAAGACCGTGGCCAGTGCCACCACTTACCTGGAAGGCAGGGCGGTGCTTGCCGCTGCCGATAGCGCGATCGAGCAGATCAAGCAGATCGCCGCCGGCGTGCTGAGGTGCATGCCTTCCGACCTTGAGGTCGGCGGGGGCAGGGTCTATGTGAAGAGCACCCCGGACATCTACCTTGACTTCAGCAGTCTGGTGCAAGCCTACGAGTACCCCAACGGCAACGCGGTCGGAGGACAGGTCATAGGTCAGGGCAGCTACTCTGTGCGCCATCTGTCGGCGCTGGATGCGGAGACGGGCAAAGGGCGGTCTGGGCCGGCATGGACCGTAGGAGCCCAGGCGGTCGAGGTTGAGTTGGACCCGGTGGACTGCAGTTACCGGGTAATCAAAGCAGTCTCCGTAATCGATGCGGGCAAAGTCGTGAATCTGTCCATGGCGCGGGGAGTGGTGATGGGGGGTATGTCAATGGGGCTTGGCCTTGGGACCAGCGAGGAGCTGATCTACGACGATCAAGGGATCCTCCAAAACGGGAACCTCCGCCAATATAGGTTGATGCGTTTGAGCGAAGCTCCCCAGTATGTGGTGGATTTCGTTGAGACCCCTCAGCTGGACGGCCCCTACGGCGCACGGGGTTTTGGAGAACACGGCATCATCGGCATACCTGCGGCTCTTGCCAACGCGCTATCCTCGGCGTCCGACACGAACCTGAAGAGGTTTCCCCTAACGCCTGAGTACATCTGGAGGGCGACGCAAGGTGCGCACGGCGGAACAGAGGGACATCCCGATATCCGAATGAGCTCGGAGGACGGGGGAGGCGATGACCTCCTGTGATTGCGCTTGACCTTCAGTACTACAGGCCGGCCTCCTGGGAAGAAGCCGTCAACATCTACAAAAGCCTCGCCGACCAGGGCAAGAACCCCGTGTACTACTCGGGAGGGACCGAAGTCATCACGACGCTCAGAGAAGGTTCTCTGGTCGCGGATGCGGTCATTGACCTAAAGGAAGTGCCCGAATGCAGGACTCTTGAGTTTCAGGGAGACTCACTAGTTGTGGGCGCGGCCGTGACTCTGAACGAGGTCCTGGATTCCGCCTTTTTCCCCCTTTTAGGCGAGATTGGCCGGATGTTTCTAGATCACACCAACCGCAACAAGGTGACGGTTGGGGGCAACATCTGCAGTAGACTGCCTTACAGAGAGATGGCGCTTCCGTTCCTCTTGACCGATAGTGCGGTCGTTCTCGCGGGGACGC
>CAZYFG010000166.1:0-4240 GCA_964646835.1 uncultured Eubacteriales bacterium
GCATGGCCACAGGCCAAGCCGCAGGCGCGGCAGCGGCCCTTGCTTGTCGTCTCGGGGTTACCCCCAGGGAACTCGATGTCAGGAAACTGCAAGCAGCCTTGCTGAGGCAGGGAGCCATTCTGTTCTCTGACGAGGCCAAGGCGGCGGAGATCCTGAAGCAGCACTAGACGATCTAGCAGATCGGCTCTTAGTCGGACTACCGGATCGAATGCCGCCTGGAGCGACCTGCCGGCGGAGGACCGTGTCAAAGCGGAGACTCCGGCCGGCAGCTCCGGGCGGCTACGCCTACAGAGTTCAGATTGGGGGGTCCCGACATGGCAAGGTCCATCTTTGCAGAGAGCCTGTCGAGGCTTGGAACCGAGACGGCGATGTCTTGTCCAAGGCAAAGGCTCTTGAGGCCCAGGGCAGAAGCGTTGTGCACCTTGAGATCGGGGAACCGGACTTCGACACGCCCCCTCACATCAAGGAGGCAGCCATCAAGGCCCTGTGGGACGGCTACACTCACTACGTTCCGTCCCAGGGGATGCCGGTCCTAAGGGAGGCCGCGGCGGAGTATCTCACCTCTTCGAGGGGAGTTCAGTTCGATCCTGACGACATCGTCGTCACGCCGGGTGCCAAACCTATCCTCTTCTTCTCCATAATGGCCCTCGTCGATCCCGGCGACGAGGTCATCTATCCCAACCCCGGGTTTCCCATCTACGAATCCATGATCAACTACGTTGGGGGCAAGGCGGTGCCCGTCCAACTCAGGAAGGAAAACGACTTCCGGATGGACGTGGCCGAGCTCAAGAGTCTCGTCACGGACAAGACGAAACTCATCATCATAAACACGCCTCAGAACCCCACCGGCAGCGTGCTGGCGCGGAGCGACAGCCAGGGGATCGCCGAGGTAGTCGAGGGAAGGGACATCCTCGTCCTGTGTGACGAGGTGTACTGCCAGATCTTGTACGACGGGTCCTTTGAGAGCCTGGCATCCCTGCCGGGGATGAAGGACAAAGTCATCCTTCTGGACGGCTTCTCCAAGACGTATGCCATGACCGGATGGCGGTTGGGGTACGCGGCCATGCGGCGCGATCTCGCCGGCCACATATCCCGTCTCATGACCAACTCAAACTCTTGTACGGCGGCGTTCGTGCAGGTAGCAGGAGCTGCGGCCCTCAGGGGTCCTCAGGACAGCGTGAAGACCATGGTTGACGAGTTCAGGCGCAGGCGCGACCTGATCGTCGATGGACTGAGCGCTCTCCCCGGGATCGAATGCTACAGGCCGCCGGGCGCCTTCTACGTTTTTCCGGACGTGACGGGGACCGGGCTCTCAAGCGGACAGATCGCCGATGAGATGCTGTATCGCGGAGGAGTGGCGCTCTTGTCCGGCACCTGTTTCGGCTCCTTAGGCGAGGGTTTCCTCCGGCTTTCATACGCCAATTCCGAGGACAACATCCGGGAAGCACTTAGGAGAATGGAAGCCGTGTTGGCGGACATCGTGAAGGACTGAATTCGCAGTTAAGGACCGGTTTCACACTTCAGGACTGATCTCGCAGTGAGGTGGTCGCGCTCAACAGGTGGTTGGCGCAATAGGTGACTTGCATTCAACAGAGGGAGGAGCATCTGTGGATACAAGCGAGGAACAAATTCGCAGGGAGAACACGCGCCTTAAGTGGCTTTACCCCGGCACCGCTTTCTCCGCCGGGACGTGGATGACGTACTTCTCGACCTATCTCTCAATGTTGTACACCGACGTGTACATGCTTCCCGTCGCGCTCGCGGGAGCTCTTGACCTGGTGAGCGAGTTCACCAGGTGGCTTGTGGGACCGATCTGGGGCACCATCATCGACCGCGTCACGCTGAAGAGCGGCAAGTACTGGCCGTGGATCTCGATTTCCGCGATAGCATCGGCCGCGATCTACATCGTGACTTTTGGTCTCCCGGCCTGGTCCTCAAACCCGTCGGGGCTGGCAGGAGCGGTTTTCGTTCTCGAGGTGATTCTCGCCCTTGTTTCCATAATCCTGTCTACTACGCTTGTCTCGGTCTACCCGAGGCTGGCTGACGACCCACGAGACCGGACGTTCCTGGCCATGGGGAATACGATAGGTAGGACCGGAGCCAAGACGATCTTCGGCTTCCTCGTCCCGGTCATGATCGCGTACTTCACAGCGACCGGGGGAAGCACGCAAGCAGGTTGGGCCGGCACCGCCATCGTTATGGCGCTCGTCGGTCTGGCTTTCTACCTGGCTTTTGCCCTTGCGCTCCGCGGATCGCGGATTGAGAAGGCGGCGATTGAGGTCAGGTTCAGGCCCAAGTCCAAACTGCCTTCGCTACTGGATTCCTTCAAGAGCGTATTCACCAACGGGCCGCTTTTCATCATGTTCATGGTCTTCACCATCCAGAAGGTTTACGACCTTGGCTTGCAGACCAACGGCGCGTCATATTTCTGGAAGTACTTCATGAACGACTTCTCGTGGATGGGGCGCTTCATGACAGTGAGGAGCCTCTCTCACGCGCTGGGAACGGCATGCGGCCTCATCTGGCTCAAGCTGTTCAAGGACTCAAAGCGGGCCTTCACTGCCGGGGCGGCGCTTCAGAGCCTTTTCCTTGGGTTGTCGACCCTGGTCATCGGGAGCGTGACCAAGGCCCAAATCACCATCCTCATGTGCATCAGCCAGTTCTGCATCGGCCTCACCGAGGCATACGTTCTGCCCTTCTTTGCTGCGGCGTGTGACTGGGCGAGGCTCAAGACGGGCATTAGGGCCGAGGGTCTCAGCATGTCCATCTATGCGATCACCCTCACCCTGGCGGGGATGATTGGGGTTGTCATCAGGGCCGGCGTGTTGGAGGCAGTCGGCTACGATGCGGCGGCCTACGCGAAAGGGGCGCCGGTTCCGGCAGCCGTTTCGACGCAAATTGGTAACCTCATGACACTGTATCCGTTCCTGATTTCTCTGGTCGTTTTGGTCGTCTTCCACTTCTACCCAATCAACGATGTAAAGCTTAAGGAGATCAAGGCGGCGCTCAAGCAAAGAGACGAATCGGGGGATGCGGAGTAGGAGGAATAGGCATGAAAGTCTTAGTTCTGAATGGCAGTCCCAAGAGGTATGGGAACACGGCCGGGCTTATCGACCTGATACTGGCGGCTGCCCAAGAGGCGTCCGGCGGCGGGATCGAAGTGGAGTACGTCCTGCTCAATGAACTTACCTACAAAGGGTGTCAGGCGTGTCTCTCCTGCAAGCAGGGAGACGCGACCATGTGCAGGCAGAGGGATGAGCTTGCTCCGGTCATTTCGCGGATGGCCGACGCAGACGCCTGGATTCTCGGGACACCGATCTACATGGGACAGATATCCGGACAGCTCAAGATGTGTCTTGACAGGACGTTCGGGTTCAACGGCCCTGACCGGACTTCGCGGCTCCCTGCCGGGAAGAAGGCCGTGATTGCCGTGACCCAGGGAAACCCGAACCCCCTGGGCTTCCAGCACGTCACTACGTGGCTCTGTTCATCACTGGGAAGGCTCGGGATGGAGACGGAGTCGGTAGTCGGAACCAGATCGACCTCGGTGCCGGATCGCCTGTTCGCACCTGAGGCGGAAGAGAGGGCCAGGTCGATAGGGGCCTGGTTGGTGTCGAAATGAAGCTCCTGGGCGGGGAGCCTATCAATGAGGCGGAGCGGCTGGTCCGCTCCGCCCTTCTCCACCTGCCCGACGACTACTCCGCTCTCTTCGGCTATGAGTACACACAGGTTTGGGTGGACAACGGCGACCCGGGGCTCGGCGGAGAGCTGATCGAAACAGGCCGGGCGGACGTGGTTGTACTCAACCCTGGTTTGGGCTTCCTAGTGCTGAGGATCATGTCAGGCCAATACGGTCTGGAGCAGGGTCGTTGGTGCGGACTCGATGAGAACGGCCGGCGGGAGCTCTACAGTGATCCTTTATGTCAGGCCCAGACAGCGCTTTCGTTTCTCCTCGGCTGCTGGACGGACGTTACCGGTCAGTCATCCTTTCCACTGGCGGCATCCTATGGTGTGTGGTTCCCGGATTGCTCTTTGGTCCCCGGCCTGCAACCCGACTCGATTGGGCAGGGTGTCGTCCTCCTGGCGAAGGACCTTGAGGACGCCGCGCGAAGGATTCCTGAGGTTCTCGCTTCTCGGGATGCTATGGCTCGTGTTCCGGGGTCCGAAAGGGCAGTGGAGGCGCTTGTGCGGGATGTGTTATTGGCTCCGCAGCGGGTGAGACGAACCAATCTCTTGTTGT
>CAZYFG010000167.1:0-4098 GCA_964646835.1 uncultured Eubacteriales bacterium
GCGCTGGCGGCCGGGGCTCTCCGCGTGCTGCGCGGAGAGGAACCTGCCCGCGTTTATCCTGATACGGAGGCGGTCCAATGAACCACCTGTTCTACGGTTTTCGCCAGAGGGTCAAGAAGATGGGGAGCGTCGGCATCAGCCTTGTAGAGGCCGTCGACGAAGAAGCCCTGTTGGCTCTGGGCGAAGCCGAGTCCGAGGGGTTCGCGCTACCGTACTTGGTAGGCGATCCTGAGAAGATACAGGAGGCGATACGAAGCGCGGGGGTCCGGTTTCAAAACCCTGTCATCGTGGAAGCCCGGGACCCCTTGGAGTCTGCGAAGGTAGGAGTACGCCTTGTCCGAGAGCAGAAGTGCCGGATCTTGATGAAAGGCAAGATCGGGACCGGGAGCCTCATGAAAGCCGTCTTAGACAGGGAAGAGGGTCTCCGGACGGGGCGCATATTGAGTCACGTGGCGTGTTTGGAAGTGCCCGGTTACGACCGCTTCATATTCGTGACCGACGGCGGTGTGGTGCTGCACCCGGACCTTCCCAAGAAGGTCGAGATAGTGCGGAACGCCATCGGCGTGGCTCGCCTCATGGGAGTGGACACTCCCAGGGTGGCGGTGCTTGCGCCTTCGGAGGTTCCGAATCCCGATTCGGAAGCCAGCATGCATGCGGTGGAGCTTGCCCGGATGTCCAGGGAAGGGCGCTTCGAGGGAGCGTTCGTGGAAGGGCCGATGGCGCTGGATGGCGCCGTCTCGCCCGAGTCGGCGCGCATCAAGGAGATGACCGGAGAAGTCCCGGGACGGGCCGACATCCTCCTGGCGCCCGATGTGGTCTCAGGCAACAGCATCGCCAAGAGCATGCAGTACTTCGCCCGGGCGGTCATGGGCGGAGTGATAGTCGGGGCAGCCGCGCCCGTGGTTGTCATATCAAGGGCCGATACGAGAGAGGTCAAACTCAACTCTATCGCAATGGCGAGAGCCCTAATCTAAGGAGGAAGAGAGCGGTGGAAGTACTCGAGAGTATGGCTAAGTATGGACACGAGCAGGTCGTATTCTGCTACGACAAGGTCTCGGGACTCAAGGCGATAATCGGTATCCACGATACCACCTTGGGTCCGGCGCTCGGCGGCACCAGGATGTGGCCGTACAAGAGCGAAGAGGAAGCCCTGTTTGACGTGCTTAGGCTTTCCCGCGGCATGACCTACAAGAACTCGGCAATGGGCCTCAACATTGGCGGAGGAAAGGCCGTCATCATCGGTGACCCCAGGACCGACAAGAGTGAGGAGATGTTCAGGGCCTTCGGTCGTTTCGTTCACTCTCTGGGCGGCAGGTACATTACGGCCGAGGACGTGGGGCCGACCACCGAGGACATGGCCATCATCAGGACCGAGACTCCCCATGTCAAAGGCCTCTCGGACACGAGCGGCAATCCCTCTCCCGTAACGGCTTACGGTGTCTTCATGGCCATGCAGGCCGCCGTCCGCAAGGTCTTCGGGAGCGATGATCTTGCAGGCAAGAAAGTCGCCTTGCAGGGCGTCGGCGCCGTAGGACTCAGCCTGACGGGACGGCTCATCGAAGCGGGAGCCAAGGTTTTCGTGACCGACATTTGCCCGGAGAAGGTCCAGAAGGCCGTGGAGATCGGCGCGGTCGCCGTGCCGCCTGACAGGATATTTGACCAAGAGTGCGACATCTTTGCCCCTTGCGCCCTCGGGGCCGTGATCAACGATGACACCGTGCCGAGACTGAAGGCCTCCATCGTGTGCGGCGCGGCCAACAACCAGCTCCTGGAGCCCAAGCACGGGAAGGCCCTGCAGGATAGGGGCATCCTCTATGTTCCCGACTTCATCGCCAACGGCGGCGGCGTCATCAACGTGGCAGATGAGATAAACATCGGCGGCTACAACCGGGAGCGCGCGCTTAAGAAAGTCGAGGGCATTTACGACACGGCGCTCAAGGTGTTCAAGGTCGCCGAAGAGAAGGGCGTTGGAACCCACGAAGCGGCCGACATGGTTGCCGAGGAGCGGATAGCCAAGGCTCTTCTTCAGAAAAGGATGTACCTGCCGAAATGACTTCTGTGTTGGGCATCGACCCGGGCTTCTCTGAAGTCCGGGTCGCGGTCCTGTCCTCAAACGGCCAAGCGGTGCTTGACACGCTTTCCCCGGAAGTCAATCCTTTCCGGTGGTTCGAGGACCGCTACGGTTCCCATCCGGCAGGCGTAGTGATAGCCGGCGGCTACTACGCTCCGTGCTCGCCGGGAGTTTACCGGATCAACGAACGCATGGCGGAAGATGCCGCGCGCCTTTTCGGTTGGCACCCTAGGAACCGTGCCACAGTCGGCGCCTTCCGGTATTGCCGTGACTGCGGAATACCCGGCGCGGCGGTGGAACCCATGTCTTCCGTAGCGCTCTCTCCGGAGGCGAGGCTTTCGGGGCATCCCGATTGGGAAAGGCCGGGAGTGTACTACGCTTTTCCCGAGCGCGCGTCTTTCCTGTCGGCCTGTGCGTCATTGGGGCTAGACCCTTCAGTTGCCCGGGGGATCACCGTGTACCTCGGCGATGAGGTCTCGGTGGCCGCCCATCGCGGGATGACCATTGTCGCTACAGGAGACCCGATAGCCTGCGAGGGCCCCTTTGGCTTTGCCAGCGTAGGGACTCTTCCGGCCACTTCGTTTGTTGAGTGGCTGGAAGCGGGAGGAGAGCGCGCCGGTCTTCAGGATGACATCCGGGAGCGTCTGAAGGCGCGTTCGGGTGTCTTCGCATACGCGGGGGCCGCCACCTTGGGCGATCTCTCACGGGAGCTGTACGGGGATAACCGCGATGCGATCCGGGCCGTCATGGGCATGGCGTACCAGGTGTCCAAGGAAATCGGCCGGGCGATGGCTGCGCTCAAAGGAGCCGCGGAGATGATCGTCCTTACAGGCCCGGGGGTCTCTTTGGACCTACTTGTCTCCGGCATCGAGGAGAGGGTCGCCAAGTGGTCCAGGGTGGTCCGCGTCCCAGAGGATTACTGCATGCGTGCCTTGGTAGAAGAGGGTCGGGCGGCCCTTTTCTCGAAGAGCCTCAAAGCATATCCAGAGGAGAAGAGGTCCTGACCGTTGTCGCAAGTAACTGTGTTCTACGGCCTTTACGGAAGCGGCAAGTCGGAAGTGGCGATCAACTATGCCCTTCACTTGGCCAGGGAAGGACGGGCCGTCACCATTGTCGACCTTGACGCCGTGACGCCCTACTTCAGAGTCCGGGACGTCAGGGACCTGCTCATGGCTGAGGGCGTCAATGTCGTCGCGCCCAAGGAATCCGTTCGCCACGCAGACCTCCCCGTGTTGCCCGAGGGCATTCGTAGGGTACTCATGCAGGGAGAAGGCGACATCGTCGTTGACGTGGGCGGCGACCCGACCGGCGCCAGGGTGTTGGGCGGGCTCAAAGATGCCTTGAGGCCCGAGGCCCGCGGACTCTTCGTCGTGAATGCCAACAGGCCGTTTTCAAGGACTCTTGATGAAGCTCAGGAAGCGGTGGCCCGGGTGACGTCTTCGGCCGGACTTCCCCCAGGGGGACTCGTGTCAAACACGCATATGGGCGAGTTGACCACCGTCGGGCATATCGCCGAGGGCCTCAGGTTCGCCGAGGCTCTTGGCCACCGTCTGGGTCTCCCGGTAGTCATGGCGGGAGTCCCTTCCTGGCTCGAGTCTCAGGAAGAAGAACTGGCGGAAGCCCTTCATGGGATTCCGCCGCTGTACCTTGAGCGCTACCTGCTCAAGCCTTGGGAAATCACTGAGAAATAGGCGGATGGGAGGGAGACAGGTGGAAAAGAGAGTTGTTTTCAGGGAAGACCACTGCAAGAGCTGCGAGCTGTGCATCGGCGTCTGTCCAAAGAAGATCATACGGCTCCGAACCGAACTGAACCGGCAGGGCTATCATCCCGCCTACGTGAGCGATGAGGATCAGGACAAGTGCATCTCTTGCGCGTTATGCGCCAGGATGTGTCCTGACGCTGTAATAGAGGTAAGAAGACCGTAACGAGGAGGTGGAGGAAGTGAGCGAGTCGATCCTCATGAAAGGCAACGAGGCGCTGGCCGAGGCAGCCATTCGCGCCGGTTGCAGGTTCTACTTTGGATACC
>CAZYFG010000168.1:0-4036 GCA_964646835.1 uncultured Eubacteriales bacterium
CGAGGTTCGGGTGCCCGGCTTTGGAGCGGCCGTCCTTCGTCCCGCGGAGGACCTGGTTGAGGTCGTGAATCCCACTGTCACGCTGGCCGGTGGCGCCGCCTACACCACAGACCCCGAGATCGAGATCACCATAGCCCCGGGTACTTTCACGTTGGTGCGGTTTGGCGAGGATCCTGTGGCGCTGGATTCTGCGCCGTACCAGGCCATATCCAGTCCGGTAACCTACACCCTCAGCGACGGGTACGGCACAAAGACCATACACTTCCAATTCCGAGACGGTGACGATAACGAGTACACCACCGCGAGGACAATCCCGTACACATCGGGTGTGGCCGGTCCGGCGCCTGAGATCTGCGGCGTCTCCGGGCTTTCCGGCAGCCCCATAGCCATTTTCCAGCACTCGGCCTATACGCTCTACATCACGGCTGAAGGGATCACCGGTGTAGGAAAGGTAGACCTGTTGGACGGGGAAGGGGACACCATCGAGACGGTGACTCTCTTCAACACGGCCGGCGCTTCAGGGACGTCTACGTACACAAAGCGCCTAAGGTTCACAGACATGAGCTTGGCAGCCTTACGCTTCTACCTCACCGATCACTTGGGTCTCGACACAGAGTATACGGAGGTCCAAGTGACCATGTCCGATGCCGTAAGGATCGGCAACGCTGTGACGCCTGACTTCCGGGTGTTCCGGGTGGGCACCCGGAACTTTGCGGATGCGGGCTCGGAACTCCGGTTCGCCTTTGAGGGCACGCCGGGGCAAAGAGCGTCGGCCACCTTACGGTACAAAGACGGAGGCTTCGAGACCAAGGAGTCAAGCGTTGATCTTACCGAGACCGGAGATTCCGGCGGTCGTTACTCCGGCTCCATGGTCATCCCGGATGACGCTGCCTCTCTCATTGGTGTGATCTACACTTTGAGCCCCGCCGTTGGAGAGGACTCCGACACCAGGACCTTTACATATTCTGACGTCTCGGTGGCGGGCGCCCTCTCGTTCCAGGACCTAGACAACGGAGATGGAGCGTACAACGGCAGTACTCTTGTCCTTCTGGGACCGGTGAGCCGGAGCGTGAAGATCCTCGACGGTGAGGATAGCTTCGATTTCACGGGTCTTCCGGCGGGATCCTACTCCTATACGTTGCGAGGCGGCTACGCGACGTACCTGACCGGTTCAGTCGACCTCGTGGCCGGGCAGACTCGCACGGTCTCACTGGGGGAGCCTGACGTCGAACCTGCGACTTTGACCTTCACCCTACCCGATGGCCTAGAACTCGGGTCTCACTCGGTCTGGTATCGGTACACCTACGATGCGGGAAGCTTCAACGGCTACACCTCGACCAGTCCTGAGGGAACCGTTGTCGGGCTGCCAAAGGGTGCGGAAGTGACCTACGAGATCATCCTGGACGGAAACGACCGAAGGCTTTACTACCAAAGCGACACTGCTGCCTTGACTCTCACCCAAGCCAACAACACGGTAGAGATAGGTCTCTCGCCCTTGGATGATATGGTTCAGGTGAGCGGTACCGTCAGTCTCCGAGAGCTGGATGAGCCCGCGGCCGGCTTGAACGTGACAGCTTCTCAGAAGGTCGGTAGCGGGTCCAATGTGTTCTACCACGTGGACTCCACCCAGACCGAAGCAGACGGCACGTACACGCTTACGCTCTACAAGGGGTTTTCCGCTGAGGTGACTTTCGGCGGATACGGGTACAGCACGGAGACAAGGCAGGTGGAATGCCGCGATGATGTCTCCGGTTTCAATGCCACGGTTTCCTTCGACGACAAGAACAGCGTTGTCGTCAACCTGCTCATATATCCCCTGGCGGACGAGGGAGCTGACCTTGATACTCTGGTACCTTCCGTCGGGTATCCGGGAGAGCTCTACCTAAGGAACATTGTGGTCGACCGCACCCCGGTTCTCGCGGGGTCTTACTGGCTCTGGAGCTATGCCCCCAGTGTGAAACTAAGTAACGAGCAGGATCCCCAGTACCCGGGAAAGACTGCTGTGCTTGAGTTTGGCACTCGGTCTAAACAATACACCCTCGTGAATGAGGACATGGAGCCTACCGGGACCTTCACGGTCGACCTCAACTCCAGCGGAAACGGCGTCGTCAGGGTCTACGGTAGACCCAACGGCGCATTCGACGCCACGGTCGCGGGCACGACTCCTGTCTATATGCTGGTGTTTGACTCAAACGGAAACCGTGTGGGCGAACCGGTCACCGACAGCGTCAGACTCTCCAGCGAGTCTCTGAACCTCGCCGAAGGAACCTATACTGTCATCTTCATACGAGGCTACGGACTGTACCGCGCCGCGTACGTGAGTTCCCTGGATGCCTTCAACGCGTTGGGCCTGGAGCCTAGCTCCTACGTGCTGAAAACCGTAACCACGGTTCCCGGCATACTGAAGGACCTGGGTCCAGTCTACCCGGAACAACCGGTCACCAACGACCAGCTGGGCGGTATAAACGTGCGGGTTGAGCCCGTTATCAGCCCCAACATGGATGGCTCGGTGTTCGTCACGGTCAGAATCGACGATGATGCCGGCCCCGACCGGAGCCTGTCCATGGACAATGTAGTGGTGACGGCGACTTCCGGCAGCGAGATAGCCGGTGGAAGCATCTTCGTGAACGGCGTGGAGGTCCCTGCGCCGATCTCATACGTCTCCCACACGTTCTCCAACGCTGAAAGGACGGCGCCCTCGAACGTCATCGGAGTGGGGTTGCAGCCACCTCCAGGCCTGCTTGTGGTCGATGCCAAGGTCACCATCAATTACCGGTTGGACGGCGCAAGATTTGCCGAGGACATCGTCATCCACGAAGAGACCAAGATGCTAACTCTGGAAGCTCCCCAGATGGTCGTCACCGGGACGTCCGCCAAGACCGTGGAAGTCAAGGGGATAGCCAAGGCGGGCACGGTCGTATCCATCTACGACAGGGACGTGAAGATCGGCGAGGCACTGGCCAACTTCAGCAACAGCTACTCGGCCATCGTCACTCTGCTCTACCCGGATTCGGCCGGAAGCCACGCCCTAACCGCCCGCGCCGAAGTTGGCGGCGTTCTTGAGACATCGGAGACGGTCTACTGCAGGGTTGCAAGCCAGGCCAACGTAGCCTACACCAGTCACTTAACGCTCGTCCACCACAATGCATGGACGGGTCGTGACTACGTCGCCCACATAGACGACGTATCCAAGGCTCTCACGGCCATGCAGCAATTCGTGAGCTACTACCCTTCGTCGCCTTCGACAGTAACGTTCCGGATCAACAATCTCTTGAAAGACCAACTGGGCGGCGTATGGTTTGTGAACACCGTCTCTGGACAGGAGAAGGTCTTCCGGGCCACTCATGTCAGGGACGAAGGCTCTTACTCCGAGTGGACAACGGGTCCGGTTGCCCTCGGCTATCCGGGCGCCTTCTCCGTCCGGTATTCCATTGCTGACCCGACCGATGTCGATGCCCGCAATCTTCTGTACGGCATTGAACCGCCCAGTGTTGCGCAAGCAGTGGAACAAGGGGTGTCCTTCGACCCTGCCAGAGTGTCGCCTCTCGTACGGGGCAGCACCATTCAGAGTCACAACGAGATTGACAATGGTTTCTCGATATCCCGCGCGGGTGACGGAACCGCTTTGGATACCTCCTTCGTCTACGGATCAACCGATCTGACCGTAGAAGACATGAAGACGGGCGGGTATCTCGAAGTACGCACCAAAGAAGGGACCTACTGGGTTAAGCAGACGGTCACGGAAGTAGACAACGGCGACGGGACCGTCACGGTGCAATTCAACAGGAAGGTCTACTACGATAGCGATCTGGCGGCCTTGATTGAGGGAGTCGAAGACATGGGGATGCGAGCTATGAGCGGCCCCGTGCTCATGGACGTCGGCGGCGATATCCAGAAGAACCTGCTGAAGACAGGCGAGTACTCAGGCCATCTTGTCACAACTGGGGACGCCATCTATCAGGCCAAAGGTCTACCGGGTGTACCCGCCGGCGCCACAAAGGCCATGGGAGTGGTTGGAGCTGTAGGCCTTGCCGCC
>CAZYFG010000169.1:0-4012 GCA_964646835.1 uncultured Eubacteriales bacterium
AAGAGGCAGCCCGCCTTCAAAATCCTCGTCACTCAAAGGTACTCCGTGGGCTATCTTCTTGAGGGCATGGGGGAGTACGCGGGCAGTAGGGTAGTCGGGCAGCACCGACAAAGGATCGAGTAGAGCGCGATCCAGCTCTCCCGCGTCCCGGAGCCCGCGGAGCTGCCTCATGGTCAGGGCGTCCCTCAAACTGAACTTGCCGCTCCGCGCCCGAAGAAGGTATGAGACTGTCGCTCCGCACCCCAAATCCTCGCCAATGGACTGGGCAAGTGCCCTCACATACGTCCCCCTGCCCACCGTCATGTCAAAGAGCCCGACCGGATGCCTGCCTTCCTCCCAGTTGACAAGCGAGAGACCGTGGACGTGGACTCTCCGCGGTCCCTTCCCCGGTTCCACTCCCTCCCTGGCAAGGTCCATCATCTTCTTGCCCCCGATTTTGCGGGCAGAGAAAGCAGGAGGTACCTGCATGATGGGACCCCGGTAACGGTCGAGAAGGGCCTCCACCCGCTCCCGGGACAGCCAGGAAGCGTCGACGTCCAACACCACTTTCCCGTCGGTGTCACCGCTTTCGGTGGCGAGTCCGAAGGTGAACTCCGCCAGGTACCGCTTGTCCTCAACCAGGAAATACTCAGTTAGTTTGCGGTAAGAGCCCGCAACCAGAGGGAGGACACCGACGGCCAACGGGTCCAGCGTCCCCAGGTGACCGATCCGGTCTTCCCGGAGGATCCTCCGCGCGACCGCCACAACGTCGTGGGACGTCACACCGCTGGGTTTCAGGAGGTTCAGAAATCCGTCCATATGTCGAGTTCATCCAATATGGCCATGACTTTCTGGGAGGCCTCGTCGAGAGTGCCGCTCACCAGCGCGCCTGCCGCACGGGGATGGCCCCCGCCGCCCAGTTTCATCGCGATCTCCGATACATCCACCTTTGAGCGCGAGCGGAAACTGACGTGAAACCCGCCCCCGTCTTCCATCTCGCGGAAAAACAGCGAGACCTCCACACCGGATATGGAGCGGGGGTAGCTCACAATGCCCTCCGTCTCGTCGGGCGAGGCCCCTGCCTGAGCCATCATCTCGCGGGTCACGGCGATGGTCGCCAGCTTCCCTCCGCGGAAGATCTTCAATGTGTTCAAAGCCTTTCCCAGGAGAAGCACCGACGAGACCGAGCGGGTCTCGAAGACCAGTTCGGCGATCTCCCAGGGGTTGGCGCCGTGTCCTGTCAAGGCTGCCGCTATCTCAAAAGTGCTCCGCGTGGTGTTTTGATAGCGGAACCCGCCCGTGTCGGTCGCGATGGCCACATAGAGGCACGTGGCGATCTCCTTCGTGATAGGCACCCCCATGACACAGAGAAGCCTGTAGACGATCTCTCCTGTGGCGGACGCCTCGGGACAAACCACACTCACGTCGCCGAATCCCGAGTTGGAGACGTGGTGGTCGATGTTCACCCATACGCTCTTTTTGGCCAGGTCGAGACCTTTTCCCGCCCTCTCCGGGTCGGTGCAGTCGATGAAGATGGCGACTTCGGCGTGGAAATCCTCGGGCTCTATGTACTGGGCACGGGTGTGAAACTCGTTTCCGGGGAGGAAATCGTACACGGCAGGGTGCGGGTCGTTAGAGACAAGCAGGGCTTGCTTGCCCAGGCTCTGTAGAGCCAGGACCAAAGCAAGCCCCGAACCAACACAGTCGCCGTCCGGCTTTTGGTGCTCAAGGAGCACGAAACTGCGGTTTTCATCGATGAGCCTCTTGATCTCGGAAAGCGCGTCCTCCACGCAGGAAAGCGCCGACTTCACCGGCTCTCCACTTCCTCGCTCTTCTTGATTTCGCTTAAGAGCCTGGACACTTTGATGCTGTGCTCAATGCCTTCGTCCAGGACGACACGGATCTCGGGAGCGTGCCTCATCCCCAAGACCTTGGCCACTTCCGACCTCAAAAGGCCCTGGGCGCTCCGGAGTCCTTCCATCGTCCTCGCCTTGTCATCCTCTGAACCAAAGACGCTGACGTATACCTTGGCAATGGACAGATCCTTGCTCACTTCCACCTTGACGACGCTCGTGAACCCGATCCTCGGGTCCTTGATCCTGGTGGAGAGGAGCTCTGAGACCACCTTGCGGACAAGGGCGGCCACTCTCTCCTGCCTTTGTGACACGAGCATTCACCCCGCTCCATCAATGGACGCTCTATGCCTGCGGGACTTCCCTCACCGTAAAGGCCTCGATGATATCACCGGGCTTTACGTCCTGGAACCTCTCCAGGCCGATTCCACATTCGTATCCGGCCGAGACCTCGGACACGTCATCCTTGAACCTGCGCAAGGAGGACATCTTTCCCTCATAGATGATGACGCCGTCACGCAATAGCCTAACCGACGCTTGGCGCCCAACCTTTCCTTCGGTCACGTAACAGCCGGCGACGGTGCCGGCCTTGGGCACGTGGAACGTCTGCCGGACCTCGGCCCTGCCAAGGACCACCTCTTCGGTCTTGGGCTTGAGTAGCCCCTTGAGCATGGCGTTCACGTCGTCCAGCAGGTCGTATATCACTTGGTACGTCCGGATCTCCACTCCGAGTTCCTCAGCCAAGTTCCTGGCGCCGGCGTCGGGTCGGACGTTGAATCCCAGGATCCGGGCATTGCCGGACGCCTTGGCCAGCATAACGTCTGACTCAATGACCGCGCCCACACCCGAGTGAATCACATTGAGCCGGACTTCCGTGCTCTTGACCTTGCCCAACGCCTGGATGATGGCCTCAAGCGAGCCCTGGACATCGCTTTTCACAATGACCGAAAGGTCGGTCTTGACCCCTTCCTGCTGGCGCTTGAAGAGCTCCTCCAGCGTCATCGTGTGGGTAGACTCCAGTTCCTGGGCCCTCCTGTTGGCCTTCCTACGCTCGCTTACGTCCCGGGCTATCTTCTCGTCATCGACGACGAGGAACATATCCCCTGCTTGAGGCACTTCTTCGAGGCCGACCAACTCGACAGGCGTTGCGGGCCCGGCCTTCTTCACTTGCCGCCCGCGAGAATCAAACATCGTCCTTATGCGGCCCCAGGTGGTGTCGGTTATGATGACATCGCCCACCTGCAAAGACCCCGACCTGATGAGGGCGGTCGCCACCGGGCCTCTGCCCTTTTCCATCTGGGACTCGATGATGTAGCCGCGTCCCTTTCTGGTGGGATCGGTCTTGACTTCCTGCATCTCGGCGACCAGGACGATCATCTCCAGGAGGTCGTCGACTCCCTCCCTGGTTTTGGCCGAGACCGGAACTATCACGGTATCCCCGCCCCATTCCTCGGGCACAAGGCCCGCGTCCGAAAGCTGCTGCTTCACTCTGTCAGGCTTGACGCCCGGCTTATCCATCTTGTTCATCGCCACGATGATCGGCACGCCGGCAGCCTTGGCGTGGTTGATGGCCTCTATGGTCTGAGGCATGACTCCGTCGTCGGCCGCGACCACAAGCACCGCCACATCGGTGACTTTAGCGCCCCTGGCTCTCATGGCCGTGAAAGCCTCGTGGCCGGGGGTGTCGAGGAAGATGATCCTGCTTCCGCCGTGCTCGACCACAGACGCACCGATGTGCTGGGTTATGCCGCCCGCTTCCTTCGCCGTGACGTTGGTATCCCGGATGGCGTCGAGAAGGGATGTCTTTCCGTGGTCGACGTGGCCCATGACCGTAACGACCGGTGGACGCAACACCGAAGCCTCCGGGTCATCCTTTCTCTCAAGCTCGCTGGCGATGAGCTCTTCCTGGGTCTTCTCCGGTTCCTTGACTGTAACTATGCAGCCCAGCCTTTCGGCGATCTTGACTGCCACCTCGGCCGGCACGTTCTGGTTGATGCTAATGAGCATCCCGGCGCTCATGAGTGCGCGCAGGATATTGGTGGCAGGCAAACCTACCAGGCTCGCGAGCTCCCGAACACCGATGGGTCCCTGGATGGTCACCCGACGAGCGCCGGGCTTCTCACCTCCGGGGTACTGAGGAGGCCTTCCGCCTTGGCTCCTGCTGTCGTGCCGGTAGGGGG
>CAZYFG010000170.1:0-4007 GCA_964646835.1 uncultured Eubacteriales bacterium
GATTGTCGCCGTCATTGAGGCCCTTAAGCAACACGCACTGGGCATGAAGCCGTATCCCCAGACCGGAAAGCCTCCGGAGGTGCTCCATGATCATCGCCGCCTCCGGGTTGGACATGAGGACTTGCCGGAGCTTGGGATCGGTGGTGTGCACCGACACCCTGAGCGGCGATATCCTCTGCTTCTCGATCCGTTCCCAGTCGGACTCATCCAGGTTGGTGAGGCTCACGAAGTTCCCGTGGAGAAACGACATCCTGTAATCGTCGTCCCTCACGTGTAGGCTCTTTCGCATCTCTTTGGGGATCTGGCGTATGAAACAGAACACGCAGTTGTTCTTGCAGGTCTTCATGTGGTCAAAGAGAGGGTCTTGAAACGCTACTCCGAAAGGCTCGTCGGGGTCCTTGTCTATGCTGTAGGCTTCTTGGCGTCCGTCTCGCTTCTGGATGAGGAGGCTGACTTCCGGGTCCGACATGAAGTAGCGGAAGTCGATCTCGTCCCGGAGTTTCATTCCATTGACGGACATCACGCAGTCGCCGGGCTCCACGCCCAGATACTCCGCAAGACTGCCCCGCTCAACCCGGCGGACCAAGCCTCCCCGCTTTCGAGCCATCGAGCCAGATAACCTCCCTTTTGGACTGCCCTTCATTATCCTTCCACTTGGAAGAGAGGTCAAGGCAGCGGCTTACGGCGCACCGCATGTGGGGCACCTTGCGCCTCAGCGATGACGCGATCAGCTGCCGTCCCGGAAACACCAGCCGGCAGCGGCGGGAAGCGAACCCGCCCAGCCTAGCCTGGAAATCCAGGATCCCACGGACCGCGCAGATGCACAGCGAGACGCCGGGACGCGCCAGCTCGACCAGATCGCAGACCGCCTGTTCCAAAGGAGCCGACAGCCACCCGGTACCCAGGGCGTAGACTTCGGTACCAAAGGCGTCCTTCCCAACCAAGACCGGGACTCCGACGTCCGGGAACGTTCTCCGGTCGAAATACGGCAGGTCACAGATGTCGCACCCTCCGTCCAGGAGTCCCACGTGGATGGACGCCGCTAGGACGGACGAATGAGTGCCGGCATAGCACGCGTAGATGACGATACGTCCCGACGTACGTCCTGACGTGCAAACCTCCAGCACGTTCTCGGCCACCTTCATGGCAAGCGGGGACGGAACAAATCCCCACGCGCAAAAAACGTGGCCGTTGCCCGCAGCCAAGCCTCGAGAACCGAACGTAACCGCGGGGTCCGTCTCCCCCAGTCCGGCCTCCCGCATTGCCGTCTCTTTGGTCTTGGCCATCACTATCTTCTCCGGGCCGCTCAATGCTTCACCACTATGAGCACGCCGTCACCCAGATCGTGGACTGCCCCTTGGAGGATCCGGGACAGGTACAGGGCCTTTTTCTGCCGGGAATCATCGTCTTTGGCGACGAATGCGGGGACACCCGATACTCTTGATAGGTCGTCAGTGACGGCCGCAAGGATCGCCTTCTGGATCGTTACCTCCAATTCGCTTCCTCCCAGCACGGGAAACACCCGTCACAGAGCGCCCGGGCCTCAAGAACCTCGTCTTTCCCCGGGCCGATTCCAGTACCGGTGTCCTCCGCAACATCTCAAGAAGGACTTCCCCGTCCTTATCCATAGGGACCATGTACACCGCCACCCTCCCCGTTCGAAGGTCCCTCTTGGCTTGAGGGGCAAACTCGGGGCTATCCACGTCCCTCCTGACCCCCAGGATGGACGCGGCGTCATGCAACATGGCCTGTCTCTGCCCCTGGTTGGCCAAGGTGTCGCGCCCTTCGTCGTTTTTGGGGGTGAGGATGGCCCCGAGCGCCCTCTCTCGTATGAACTCCTGCGACTCCTTAAGTCCCACGTTGATGATGAAGATGTCGCCTACCCAGACACCAGAGTCACGGACCATCACCGGCGCCGGTTCCACGGTGGCCGACTCACCAATCGTTTCGATGCGAGTGAGGAGGGCGCTCCACATAAAGACCACTGCGCCGAACACAAGCCCGGTCCAAATGGACTGCATCTCGAATCCGAAGGCCGTAGCGGCCGCGACGACGATGACGATGTAGTAGCGAGTCTCAAAAACCCGCGCGATGTTCTCAATATACTCGGAGCCCCTGGGGACCAGTTCATTGTCTTCCAAAGCCTTGAGGGAATCGCGCTCCATGCCTCGGATGCTCCTGAACTGCTCGGCCACCAGGAGAAAGAAGGTCACCGCGGTCCACTCGTGCTCCAGGAGGGCGGGAATGGTCACGGCTCCCGCCAGCGCGGCGAAGATCCCCATGAAAAGGTGGGTCGAATACCCGTGCGGATAGGTCGGATACTGCCGGTAATCGGACTTGAGCATCGCGACCCTTGCCAGAACGCCCGCCAGGAGCCCCAGCCCCACCGCGCCGCCGTGTTGGCTCAACCGGTCTGACCGCCCGAGCCACCTTCGTCGCGCGAGCCACCGCTATTGCCGTAGGGGCCATCGCCGCCGGGGCCATTGCCTTCGGCGCCATTGCCGTCGAGGCTATTGCCTTCGGCGCCATTGCCGTCGGGGCTATTGCCATCGGGGCCATTGCCGTCGGGGCTATTGCCATCGGGACCATTGCCGTCGCGGGAACCGCCCCGCCGGCCTCCGATACGGACTCCGCCCGAGCCGAACCATCCCATGATCTTGGCTCGCATCTCATCCCAACTGCCGGTCGCCACCCACAGGTAGACGAACGTGCCGGCTACTGCAAGGCCCAGTATCCATCCGAGAGACCTTCCGAAAGCGCCGCGCGACGGCGCGCCGGTAGTCGCTCCGATCACTTTGGGTACAATGCTTCCTATAAGGGCGGCCCAGACAGATCCCGAGGAACGGCTTTCCGGCGTTTACCGCGTCCTTGAGGCGCCTGGCAAAGTCCAAATTGGCGTTCATCTTGGGATTGGTGCGCCCGATCACGATCATCGCCTTCGCGACTTCCTTGCCGTCCAATTCCTTGAGGTACGGCTCGGCCGGACCCGCGTCCCTGTGCACATCAAAGAGCGCCATGGGGCGTTCCTTCAGGAGTTTCACGGCCGTCCGCCGCGAACGGTCATAAGATGCGGCATCGTGAGGCTCATGGGAGGTCGTGTTATGGACTGCCTGCGCCCCGCGCTTTTCGATGCTGTTGGCCATACTCTTCCCTACTTCAAGGATTCCGCCTGCCCCGGGGCGCGACTCAGTGCCGTCTGAAGGCACGTACGATTCGCCCGAGTGGGTGTGATAGATGGCCACCTTCCCGGAGCCCTGCCCGGATTGGGCGCTGATCATCGGGATTAGCGGGAGCGCTTCCATCTTCCCTACCGCCTTAACCGTTGCGGTATCGCCGTCCACCCGAGTGATCTGGTAGCGCGTGTCATCTTCGCCTATGAACTCGTCCCCGACGTGCAGCATGTGGCCCGTGGTGAACACGGTCCTGCCGCTTTCATCTATTACCGTGTAGTAGCTTCCCCGGCGTTCACCGGACCCAAGCGGCGTCTCTCCGGTTGCCGCAGGGGTCGCGTCCAGGTTGAAGTAAGCGTAGACACCCGCGCCTATCACCAGAACGATGATGAGGCCCGCAACCAGTCGCCTATTCCTTGTCCTGTTCACGGTCGCTCCGCCCCTCTCTCGATTCGTCTCTGGAATGCTCATCCGGCCTGTCTCTCAAGCCCGGATCCGATTCGCCGGCGCCTTGCTTCACGACGTGTTCCCTTGCTTCACCGACCAGTTCGATGAGGCCAACGGCGAGGATACCTGCGATGACCGTGGCGTCAAATGTGCCCGCTCCTCCGAAAGAAACACTGCCGGGAACCCCGGTGCTAAGAAGCTCGATCCAGTGGACGATGTCGGCTATGAGGATGCCGCCCACTCCGCCCACAAAGGCGGCCCGCCTCGAACGGCCTGAGAGAGCCGCGATTATCCCTGCGGCCAGGCCGAAGAGGATCATGGGGGGAACAGTCATGAACTGCTCCTCGGGATTGAGCACCTTGCTGAGGCCCCAGATGACTCCCCCGGTGA
>CAZYFG010000171.1:0-1272 GCA_964646835.1 uncultured Eubacteriales bacterium
GGCTACACCGCGGATGTCGCCACTTCCCACGGAGAAGTGAAGGGACGTCGCGGGCTCTTTGGGCGTGCGGACGGTCGTGAGGGTGATAGACGGGCGTCTCCGTTGGTCTTTCGGGTTCGCAGGCCTTCCGTCGCCGTCGCGCTCCGCGACCACTACATGCTCGTGAGGACCCCCAACTTCCTGCTTACCGTGCTCGTGAACCTAGTGGTGTTCCCCATGATCATCACGCTCACTGCCATCACAGGCCAGGGCGGAATACCCTTTATTGTCGGGGGAGCGACGGGATTCGCGTTGGACATCATGACTCTTATCATTATCGCGATCCACGGGTTTATCGTCTCAGCGAATCAGGTGGCGTCCACGTGCGTGAGCCGCGAAGGGCGGGCGTTTTGGGCCTCCAAGATGATACCGGTGTCACCGAGAGAGAAGTTCAAGGGGAAGATGGGTTACAACCTCCTCTTCGCTCTCTTGCAGCTCGTGATCCTTCTGGCCAGTTGCGCCGTGCTCCTCAAGGTGGATGCCCTTCATCTTGCCCTGATTGCGGTTCTAGGCGCTTTGGTATCGCTGCCGGTCACCGCGATATGCATGATAAACGACCTAATGAGCCCCAAACTGGGCTGGGAAAACCCCCATCAGGCAATGAAGGGCAACTTCGGGACGATGTTCGCGATGGTCTTCGCGTTGGCCTATCTCTTTCCCGTGGGATACGCCGTGAAGGTCATGGTGTCGTCAGGCCTTGCCTTGCAGGTCGTGTACGGAGTAATCGGGGGATTTCTACTTGTGTCCGGCCTCATCCTCATGAGCGTCGCGCTTTCCTTGGCCGAGAAGCGGTATGTAGTTTTGGAGGTATAGGCTGAATATAAGGATCCGGAGGTGGGCCCAAAATGACCGTGGTAGAACGAGCCAAGAGCATAGAAGGTCAGATTGTCGCCTGGAGGAGAGAGATTCACAGGCACCCGGAGCTCCAGCTCGAGACCGTCAGGACTGCCGCGCTGGTATCCTCCGCCCTTAGGGAGATGGGCATTCAGGTCCGCGAGGGCGTTGGGGGTCATGGAGTTGTGGGACTCCTTCGGGGAGAGGGAGCTCCCGCCGGAAACGGTTTGGAGGACGAGGCTCCTACGATCGCCCTGAGGGCCGACATGGATGCCCTACCTCTTCAGGAGGAGACCGGCCTCCCTTACGCTTCCGAGGAACCGGGCCTCATGCACGCCTGCGGACACGACGGTCACGTCGCCATGCTGCTGGGAGCGGCAAAGATCCTGTCGGATATGA
>CAZYFG010000171.1:1282-2177 GCA_964646835.1 uncultured Eubacteriales bacterium
TCTTCCAGCCCGGCGAAGAAGGCGCCGGCGGAGCGAGGCTCATGATCAAGGACGGCTGCCTGGAGAACCCTCGCCCTCAAGCTATTGTCGGAGCCCATCTCGGCAGCCTGTGGAACGTGGGGAACGGTCAAGCGGGGTTTCGTGCCGGTCCCTTGATGGCCGCGAGCGACAAGTTTCAGGTATTCGTGCAGGGAATGGGCGGTCACGGGGCGGCTCCCCACGCGTCTGTGGACCCCGTCGTGGTCGCTTCCCACATTGTCGTGGCGCTTCAGACCATCGTTTCCCGGGAAGTGAACCCCACCGAGCCTGCAGTGGTCACCGTCGGGGCAATACAGGCAGGCACCGCCAACAACATCATCCCCGACACGTGTCTCATGAAGGGCACCGTGCGGTACATGAACAAGGAATTGGGCCCCTTCATTTCCCGGCGGATCAGGGAGATCGCTGAGAGCGTCGCCTCGGGAATGAGGGCTAAGGCCATCGTCCGGTATGATTTCGGTTACCCGCCACTGGTCAACGATGCCGGGGTGACGAACCGGGTGAGGGCATCCGCCGCAAAGGTGTTGGGCGAAGACAATGTCGTAGTCGCCGGCCTCACAATGGGTGCGGAAGACATGTCCTATTATCTGGAGAAAGTCCCCGGGACGTTCTTCGCCATAGGAAGCGGCAATGAGGAGAAGGGTATCATGTACCCTAACCACCACCCCAAGTTTGACCTGGATGAGGACGTCCTCCACCTCGGATCGGCGGTCTTCGTCCAAGTATGTCTGGATTTTCTCGGCGGCGACGCCTGATCGAGCCGGGATTTCTCCGGGTTTCCCAGAGGAGGAGTTCAGTTGACAGGGCGGAGCGACCTATCGTCCTTCAAAGGTGAGATTAGGGTTAGTGTCGACCG
>CAZYFG010000171.1:2198-3908 GCA_964646835.1 uncultured Eubacteriales bacterium
TATGGGATGACCTCTGCAGGCTTTCCGAGATAGGACGCGGAAGCAGAGGAGTTTCCCGGTTGGCTTTTAGCCCCGCGGACATGGAAGGACGTCGGTGGCTCCTCGAAAGGTTTCAAGACGTAGGGATCCCGGCCTGGATGGACGTGTACGGCAACGTCTTCGGCTGCCTGGGAGAGGCCGGACAGGGAAAGGCGATACTCATTGGTTCCCACCTGGACACCGTCCCCGAGGCCGGCATGTTTGACGGGGCCCTGGGCGTCCTTGCCGGACTCGAGTGTCTGAGAACCCTCAAGGAATCGGGTGTGCGGCTCCCCTACGACGTCCAAGTCGTCGCCTTCGCCAACGAGGAAGGAACCCGGTTGGGCCCGGGCTTGTTCGGGTCAAGGGCCTTGCTTGAGGGAATCCCCCATGACGAGTGGCAGAGGGTACTTCCGGTACTCGACGAAGCAGGCCTCGGGCGCGGAGCGGGCCCCGGTCCGTCCCTCGACCCCGCCTCCTTGCGGGCGTACCTGGAACTCCATGTGGAGCAGGGAGGGGTACTGGACGCTTCCGGCGAGGACATCGGTGTCGTCCAAGGGATTGTGTGCCTCCGGTCGTTCAATGCGGTTTTCCTGGGCGAAGCGAACCACGCCGGTACCACCCCCATGGAGCATCGCAAAGATGCGCTGCTCGGAGCGGCAGAACTCGTCCTTTCGGTACCTACGACCGTTCGCCGGCTCGGTTCTGGCACCACGGTGGGCACGTGCGGAAGGAATGTGGTGCCCGGCGAGGTTGAGATCAGTTTTGACGTGCGTGATCTCGATGAGGGAGTAGTCGAGCGGGTCATTGAGTCCCTGAGAACGAGGGCCCAGGAGATAGCTTCCTCTCGCGGGCTGGAGGTCTTGCTGACGCCAATGGCAGGGACCCTTGGAGCCATGATGGCGCCGGAGATCCAGGACGTGATTGAGGGTGAGGCCATTCGGTTGGGCCTTTCCTTCCGCAGGATGCCTTCGGGCGCCGGTCACGATGCCATGGTGTTCGGGAAGAAGGTCCCGTCCGGCATGATCTTTGTGCCCAGTCGCGGAGGCAAGAGCCACAGCCCCGATGAGTGGACGTCGAAGGAGCATTGTGGAAACGGGGCCCAAGTCCTCCTCGGGACAGTCATTGCGCTGGCCGGCCTCTACACCGGATAGCCTGCCTTCTCGCCGATTATCTTCAGCAAGGTGACCAGAGCCTGGATCTCTCTGGTTAGTTCCGCGGTGTCCAGGGAGAAGTAAAGCGCCTCACTGAGTGTCTGCCGAGGGACGCGGATCACGATCGCCGCGTCCGCCGCGGAGATCTTCGTGACGTTCATCCTTTTCAGGCCTTCACGCACAAGGTGGGTCCCTGCCAGGGCGTCCTGCGCAGAGAAGACTGGGAAGCCCATCCCCTCATTCCAGGTATCCTCGTAGTTTATCTCGACCGAGAGCGTGGCGAAGTTCTTCTTGAACCGGAGGGCTCTCTTGAAGCCATCGTCAAGTTGGGCGAATCCGGCGACGGCGGTGTCGTAGATGGTGTCCACCACTCTCCCGAAGCGCTCGGGGTTACGCCGCGCTTCGGTCATGAGGTCCACCGTGTCACGCAGGGTGTTCTTGCTCGGTAGGACCGGCGGGGAAGTACCGGCGGCTGAGATCCGGCCCGCGGCCTTGGGACCTCCGACTCCGGCCAACTCCAGCATGGGGATAACCAGTT
>CAZYFG010000172.1:0-1140 GCA_964646835.1 uncultured Eubacteriales bacterium
TCTGGAGAACTCCTTCGAATCCGGTAAGCATCTATTCTTTTTCTCACCTCTCTTTCGATCTCAAGAATCGCTCCGCTCCGATGTCGTCCATCTGCTTGGCCTGCTCCCACCAGAAGGCGTCGATGTACTCGCTCAGTTTGCGCTCTTTGTGCCGCTCAAGGGCTCGTTCCTCTTGGGTCCTCAAGACGGCGGCTTCTCTCGCCTTGTTGGTGATCTCGCGCTTGGTCTTCAGGTTGGCTCTCTGGCGGAAGATCTCGTTTTCCACCGCGTCGCCGTACCTGAGCATGCGCCGTAGGCGTCCCTGGTCCAGTCGCCCCGAGAGGGCGCTCCTGAGCTCCCGCTGGGCCGAATCCCTCGCCTCGAAAGCAGCGTCCAGCCTGGACTTCACCACGCTTTCTTCCCTCTGGGCCTCGCCGAGTTTCTCTTCAGCGAGCATCCTCCGCACCCGGCGGACTTCCAGCACTCTCTCCAGAGGAAACTCGAACTTCTTCAAGTGCGTCCCCGTCCTTTATCGGCAATCGGCCGCATTTGGTGAACCGGCCCGGCCCTCAGAAAAGAGTCCCGTCAGCGTGGAGACCGTTTCCTCGAGGGAATGCTTCTCGCTGACTCCTTGCCTGAGAAACCCGTTTACGCGGTCCACGTAGGCCACCGCATGGTCGATCTGGGGATTTGAGCCCTTGACGTACGCCCCGATGTTGATGAGGTCTTCGGCCTTCTTGTAGGTCGCTAAGACCGACCGGAGCTCCGTCGCCGCGTGCCTTTGCTCCTCGCTTGTGACCACGGGCATGAGCCTGGATACTGAAGCGAGCACGTCAATCGAAGGGTAGTGGCCGAGCTGCGCCAACTCTCGGGAGAGGACTATGTGACCGTCCAGGATTCCTCTGGCAGCGTCGGCTATGGGCTCGTCCATGTCGTCTCCCTCGACAAGGACCGTATAGATCCCGGTGATGCTGCCCACAGGGCTTTTCCCGGCCCTCTCAAGGAGTTTGGGCAGGTTGGCGAAGACCGAAGGCGTATATCCGCGGGTGGTTGGGGGTTCTCCGGTGGCCAACCCGACCTCCCTCAAGGCCATGCACCATCGGGTCAACGAGTCCATCATGAGCAGAACCGACAGCCCGCGGTCACGGAAGTACTCGGCGA
>CAZYFG010000172.1:1226-3880 GCA_964646835.1 uncultured Eubacteriales bacterium
CTTCAGGCCCCAGGTCACGCTCAATGAACTCCTTGACCTCGCGTCCCCGCTCGCCGATGAGGGCGATGACGTTCATGTCTCCAGAAGTGTTGCGGGCGATCATGCCCATGAGGGTGGACTTGCCTACTCCGGAACCTGAGAAAATGCCGATCCTCTGACCCTCACCGAGAGTGAGGAGGCCGTCAATTGCCTTGACGCCAGTCGCCAGGGGATCCTCGATTCTGCCTCTTTCCAACGGGTGGGGCGGGCGTTCGGTGGTCGGATAATGCTTGTCCACTGCCCACCACGGTTTCTTGTCTATGGGGAATCCGAGGGCGTCGACAACGCGGCCGAGCATGCCCTCACCTACGGCGACCCTGAGCTGCCTGCCTGTCGCCTCGACGGAAGTGCCGGGGGCTATTCCGTCCAGTTCCCCGTAGGGCATGAGGAGGACGCGGCCGTTTTTGAAGCCAACGGCCTCGCTCAAGACGGGCACGCCTGACTCAGGCATGAGATAGCACATCTCGCCCATCTTGACCTTGGGACCGGAGGACTCTATGAGGAGCCCGACCACATCGCGGACTATGCCGCCGTACCTGAGCGGCTGGGCTGTCCTCACGGTCTCCTCGTATACCTGAAAAGACGCGTCGTTCATTGTACCTCAATCCCCAAGGCTTTCTTGCGGGCTTCCGCCAGTGCCGTCGCTATCGCTCGTATCTGGGACTCGATGGTCACGTCTACGAAACCGTGGGGCGTAAGGACGATGGCTCCCCCCGTGACTTCCGGATCTCCGACCACGTCTATCGACCTTGCCCCGTACTCCCTCCTCAAGACTGGCGTCTCACCTTCCACAAGCGACACGAGCTCGGGCGGGACCCTCACCGAGGCCCAATATGACGCCGGGGTCCTGAGCGAAGGCATCTCCCAATACCTTGCGGCCTACCTCAACGACAAGCGCCAAGAGGCGGGGTTCCGACTCGGCAAGCATCTCGCCGTATGCATCTCGGGCCGCCTGAAGGGCAGCCTGCGCTTCATCAACGAGGTGTTGGGCCTCTGCCAGACCCTTCTCGTGGCCGTCCACATACCCGTCGTTCCTCCCTGCCTCCCTGGCAGCCTCGGCAATGCGCTCGGATTCGGCGCGGGCCTCTTCCACGATGGATTGGGCCTGGCGTCTCGCCTCTTCGAGTATGGCCTCTGCCTCTTCCCTGGCCTCTGCAACTATCTCTCTTGGGTCAGGGAGAACCTCGGCCTTGCGGGGTTCCATTGCCGCCTGGGCCGGCTTTATCCGCCGGAGCGGAGCGGGCTGGGAGCGAAAGACCCTAGACAACTACATCGTCTCCTCCCCCGCGCCCAACGACGATCTCGCCCTGATCCTCAAGCCGCCTTATGATGGCGACAATCCGCTGTTGGGCATCTTCCACGTCGCGCATGCGAACCGGACCGAGGTAGTCGATGCTTTCCTTGAGGGTCTCCACGGCTCGCGATGAGAGGTTCTTGTAGATCTTCTCTTTGACGTCGTCGGACGCCGCTTTGAGGGCCATCGGCAAGTCCTTGGACATGTCCACGTCGCGCAAGAAACGCTGCACGGCCCGGTCATCGAGGTAGATGATGTCTTCGAACAGGAACATCCTGCGCTTGATCTCCTCCGAAAGCTCCGGCGCTTCCACATCGAGGGCGTTCAGGATGGTCTTCTCCGTCTGGCGGTCCACGTTGTTCAGTATGTCGACGATGGCTGCCACACCGCCTGTACGGGTGTAGTCCTGGCCCACGACGTTCACGAGCTTGCGCTCAAGGATGCGCTCGATCTCTTTGATCACTTCAGGACTGGTGCCCTCCATCGCGGCTATCCTCCGGGCGACTTCGACCTGCAAATCCGGAGCCAACGCGGCAAGGATGGAGCCCGACTGGTTCGGCGCCAAGTAGCTCAGTATGAGGGCAATGGTCTGGGGAGACTCAGACTCCAGGAAGTTCAAGAGCTGGCTCGGCTCGGCCTTCCTGGCGAAGTCGAAGGGCCTTACCTGGAGCGACGCCGTGAGGCGCCCGAGCACGTCAACGGCCTTCTCCTTTCCCAGGGCCTTTTCCAAGACCACCTTGGCGTACTCGATGCCCCCCTCGTCGACGACCGACACGTCAATGTCCTCTTCCTTCATGTGCTTCATGACCTGTGAAGAGAGGTCAGGTCCCAGACTGATGAGGAGAATCGCCGCCTTCTCCCTTCCTGACAACATGCCTCTATGGGTAGACATCAGTACTCATCCTCCAGTAACCAGGTTTTGAGGAGCGCGGCGAGGCCGGACGGGTTCACGCGCGCCATTCTCTCGATGTCTTCCCGGAGCTGCTGCCGGTTCAGGAGATCAGGCGACAGAGAGGGTCTTTCGTCGGCGAGAGGCAGCGGTTCGGGCTCGGCGTCGGGGATCGCCCTTCTCCGGCGGCGCATCAGGAAGAGCACGACGGTCCCAACGATGAGGGCTACGGCGACCGCTATGGCGTAGGCGTAGATCCTGGGGAACCCCGGAGTTGGTTGGTCCATGTCCGCCCGGAGGGCGTCCACCAGGCTCGTGTCGAAGGCGACTCCGATAACGCTAATCTTGTCCTCTCTCAAGGGATCAAGCCCGAGTGCAGCGGTAACCCCTTCGGTGATGACGCTCTTCTGGTCGTCGTCCAGTAGAGCGTCA
>CAZYFG010000173.1:0-1605 GCA_964646835.1 uncultured Eubacteriales bacterium
GCAGTGAGACCGTCCTTGTTCGGGCTCCCGGTCAATACCATGATGCGTTTCGTCACATTCATCAACCTCCATCCGGATGGGATGCCGGCTTGCATCAGTCGATTCATCTCGGTTCCTCTTGAACCACCGGAATCCCTTCCGGCGCTCCGTTCTGCTCTCCATACCCGTTCGCGATACCCGCGCGCGCCAGTTTAGGCCCCACCTGAAGGACTTCAGAGAGAATACGGTGAACGTGCTTCGTTGACTACATGAGGTATGGGAGGGTGACCGGCCGGTGGATTTCAGTCTTCCCGAGAAGTTCCAAAAGTGGATCTACGAAGACCGGGCCGCTATGGTGAGGCGGATGGCGGGGGAGGAGGTTCGGCCTGAGACCCTGTTCTTGGGCTTTACACGCCACAACCCCGCGTTCATCACCAGCGGGCCGGGCGGGCTGAACGGCTCCATCAAGGGAGTGGGATTTGTCCCCAAGAAGGAGTACTTGGAGGAGACCCTGCAGGCTTACCTGCGGCACATCGATCGTGGTTGGCGGGACGGGTATTCACAAGAAGGCCTTAACGTCTTGGTTCAACACCTATGGGCGCCCGAGTGCACAGAACGGATCGATTTCTCCGTGCTTGGCTCACTGGAAATGGCTTTCAAGCACAGTTGGACGAACCTGCAGGACAACAAAGCCGTCACACTATTGTTCTACCAGCCTCCGATGGTGAGTTTTGAGGTGAGAGGCGAGGTGGAGATCCACCACGATGGGCTCTACCAGCAGTACCTCAATGCTCAGCACGACGTGTATCACAAACCAAACAAGGAACGGTGGGCTTCCAGGCCCGCGTACATAGTCCGCATCAAGGAGATCTACGACAACAGCGCTTCCAGGGACGGATTTGGGACAAGACTCCTATAGGCGGCTCACCTGAAGCTTAGCGGTGATGTCGTTTCCGCGGGGCACTTAGGTGATGGAGGTCTCAATATACCTGTTGCGGCACGGAGCGCCTTGGGAAAAGGCGATCCACCCGAGGCGAGGGACGGCTACAGAAGACCATAGGGTTGCCATCCCATCCGCATGCCCGCATACGGGAACGGTGTGATCTCTGAGGAGAGAGGCCACGCCCGCGACGGCGGAAGCGGTGGAGGTCTCCGCCGGCGAGCCTTCGGCCAGTCCCTCACCCTGTCCTTTAGCCCGTCCTTCACCTCGCCCTGCGTGGTTTTGGGCAGCCGGGAGGAGATCTCCCGCCCGTCTTGCCTTCCGTCAGGAATTCCTGTCTCGCACGGCTCTTGGGAGGCTCTGCACGCATGAGCGCCACAGTGTCCGGGTGCACGTAGTGGTTTGCGCAGGCAAGGACGCCGCGGTCAGCGGTCCTAATCCTGACCCGTTCCGGGTGCGCTTCCACCACCAGCATCTCATTTGGATCGGCAAGGAAGTAGTTGTACGAAGCGAGATGAGGCAGTAGAGCTATCCGGGCTGCGGCCTCTTCCGCGGTAGAGCAAGTCTCCAGGACCATCCGGGCAACGTGAACGCAGAAAAGCCCCGGTTTGCGCCTCTCCGGCGGCTTGGACCGGACCGTGTGGAGGCTCACGAAAAGGCCCTCTTCATTAAGCCCGTCTGTTCGC
>CAZYFG010000173.1:1615-3871 GCA_964646835.1 uncultured Eubacteriales bacterium
GCCGTCATACATGCCGACGTGGGCGAATCCCGTCTCGGGTTTGGTCGTGATCAGGTGGCGGACGCGCACCCTGTGGAAGAGGTCAAAGTTCCTGCCAACCACCGGGCCTTGGTGGGTCATGAGACCCACTGTGCTGCACTGGCGGTTCTCATCGGCCGCGACCCTGGTGGAGGGCGCCCTGCTCCGGCCGTACCTCGATGTCTCAGTCATCCCTACCGAGAGGAAGAAATACGCCTCGTCCAACGGTACGGATGAGGCTTCCGCCCAGGCTTCCAGTTCCTCGACCAGCGGCGGATGAATGAGCCGCGCCTCCTTGGCGCACGCGTGAGAGAAGGCGATCTGTGCCGCAGTGAGTTCCGTCCGCCTGGGTCTTTCTGCGCCCGGATGGTGAGACGAGAGCTCTTGCCCCAAACGATGAGGAGAACCGGCTATCACATACCGCCGGTAGTCTGCAGTCTTCTCCTGCTCCAGGTTTTCCTGATCACAATCGCAACCTAAGCGGTGGGTCACCGGTCTCCGATCATCCCTTCACGTACATCCAGTATGTTTCTTCGGACGGAGGAGCGTAACCTGCACGTTTCCAGGCAAGACCCTAAATCCAAGATACTCCTATAGAAAACCCCCTGATATCATGGATAATGGATAGAGGCCATCGCGCGGATGGCTCTCGGGGAAGGAAACGTACTGCAAACGCGGTGTGTAGGCGAGGAGCCAATTGGACATGAAGGCCAAGAACGAGATAGCCGGCATATTGAAGTTCTATTTGCCGCTTGCCGCAACTTCCATACTCATGATGGTCACGCACTCACTGGTATCAGGCGCGATAGCCCGGACTCTCAGCCCCGCAATCGCCCTCGCCGCCTACTCGGCCGCCTACAGCGTGGGACAGGTTCTCGAATCACCCTGCTACGCGATGCAGAAGGTGACCCTAACCTTCACTCGCGGCAGGCGTTCCTTCAGGACGACCGCTCTTGTAATCGCTAAGACTCTCTCCGTTCTGGCTACGATCTATGTCCTTCTGGCCTGGACTCCTCTTTCGGTGGTGGTTTTCAGGGACCTCCTCGGGTTGAGCGAGGCAGTTCTGGCGGAAGCCAGAGTCAACCTGAAGGTGCTCTTGATTTGGCCGCTGGCGTCGGCTTTCCGGTCCATCTATCAGCCCAAGGTCGTCATTGCGAAGAGAACATATTGGCTCACCGTGAACATGGTCATCCGGGTAACGCTCATGTTCGTTCTCGCTCTTCTGCTTCCCCGGCTCATGCCCCAGGGTCCGGTAGGACCGGTTCTTCTGATGGCGGGACTATCCCTAGAAGCCATACTTGCATTCGTGGTCTCTCAGAAGTTCGTGCCCCCGCTTGCCGAGGACGACCCGGATCACTCGGATATCCGGCATTCCCACGTTCTTGCGTTCCTGCTTCCGCTGACTCTGGCGGCATCTACGCAGACCTTTGCCCGTCCGGTGGTGACGGCTGCTCTCTCAAGAACAGCGAACCCGGAAGTTACGCTCGCCGGGTATCAGGTGGCCTCGAGTTTTTCCTACATCTTCACGGCGGCCACTTACAATATCTACCACGTGATGGTGGTGTTTATTAAGGACCGCCCGTCATTCCGGGTGGTGAGGAATTTCGTGCTGGCTATTGGGGTGATCGCCTCTTCGATGCTGTTCGTCGCCAGTCTGCCGGGACCCGGCTCGTTTCTCTTCGGTACCGTTATTGGAGCGCCCACGGATATCTCTCAGGAAGCGGTGAGGACCCTCCTTGTGCTGGCTGTGACGCCCTTTGTCTTGGCATGCGCCGAGTTTTTCGATGGAATTCTCATGCTTCACAGGCACTCCGGGCTGGTCACAGCGGCGAAGATGTGCAACGTTGCCGTTACATGCGCTATGGCAATGGCTGTGGCCCGGTTCTGGCCTCAAGCGGGCGGAGCCGCAGGCGCTCTTGCCATCGCGGGAGGAGCTACGGTCGAGACCCTTTTTTCATACATGTACACGCGGGTCTTGCCAGAGACGGCAGGTTATCTTAAGCCGGAGCTTGGGAGCGGAGCGGGCGCTTATCGCACCGGAGAGATGTGACCTACGGGAGGAACCCCTTCGTTGTCCGATGCTTCGCGGCTAGAGACGATTTCGGTGCTTGAGAGGCGTAGTCGGCCGGAACACAGCTACCACCCTTCTTCCGTACTTGAGGACCGGCTCTATTCCGCTTGGGCGGTCCTTGAGCACGTGCAGCATGTTGAACTCGTCCACCATTACGCCCATGTGTG
>CAZYFG010000174.1:0-1213 GCA_964646835.1 uncultured Eubacteriales bacterium
CCTCCGCCCGTTTCAGGACCTCTTCCGCCTGAGACATCCTCTCGAGGTCGGCCCTCAGTTCCGCCAAGGACTCCTCAAGGACCTTCTGGGCCCTTACCAGCTTGGAGTACTTCGCCCAGTAGTTCTTCGCGTTATCCCTGGCCGAGTACTTTGGGTCCAGAGGGACGGCGACCTCTACGGGCGGGTCCCGGTAGTAGTCCCGGCACCTGACCTCCGAATGGCCGGGAGGAGTCCTTACTCCGCTCACGTCAATGAGCTGAGCCCACACTCTGTACTTCATATAGTCCTGGGCCTTGGCCAAGTCCTGGACCTGGGCCTCGTGACGGGACTCCAGTTTCCGCTGAACCTTCCTATGCAAGGCCTGGACATAGACCCTCGCCGACGATTCAGCCGAAATCCTGCTTTCCAGGCGCCTCAAGGCCCTTAAGCCGTCAAGGACCGACCGGAACTCCGCATGTACCGGATACTGGACAAGGGGCAAGACGTGGAACACCGGGAGCCCCTTGGCATCCATATAGACGGCAGGTGAGTAGGCGGAGGCCAAAAGACGGTCCGACACTTCCATGAGCGCCCCCGACACGTTCCCGAGGGACCTCTCGTCCAGAGGGAGGTCCGGGTCGACTCCGCAACTCGTAAGCGTGCTCACTGCCAAATCCTTGCCCATGCCTTCCACTGCCGAACGGAGGACTTCCAGGGAGCTTGCCGGCCGCCCGCTGCCAAGGCGCGTGTGGGCTGCCTCGAGGGCACGGACGATATCTTCCCGGCCACCGATCGAAGTGAGGTCCAACCGCTGTCCCTCCGGCGGAGAGTAGGGTTTCCCGTGGGCGAACCTCTCCGAGACGGGAGGAACGGCCGAAGCCTCGAGGAGACCTTCCTTGTACAACCCCATGTTCTGGCCGCGGCCTGCCAAGTCCATGACCAAGACATATGGGACCTGGTCTCCCAGATCGTCGCGGCCCAAGAACTCCAGGTACAGGACTCTGTCAAGCCCGTGCTGGCCGATGGAGTTGAGCGCGGCGCCCTCAAGGCGCTTCCTGAGACCCAAACAGAACCCGGGAGGGACCGGGGGATTGGCCTGACGTTCGTCGGAGAACCCAAAGAAGGGGCGGTTTGCCTCCAGAGACAAGACCAGCCTGTCGCGGAGAGTAGCGTTCCAGACCTGAAAGACCAATTCCTTCGGCCTGGGCTGCATGACCTTCTGTATTCTGAGCGG
>CAZYFG010000174.1:1223-3815 GCA_964646835.1 uncultured Eubacteriales bacterium
AGGTATCCGGCCATCTCGGAACGTATAGCATAGAGAGTGATTCCGTCCAAGTCGAGCCCCCTCACGCATGAAGTATACAGTTGGGGCTCCCTAGGTATCAACGAACGCCCATTTCCCGGAGGTGCGTGAGTGAGTCTCGAAGGCAACGAGTGCTTTGCCGGATGTGCCGGATGGGAGGAGGCCTTTCTCCGGGAAGGGTTCGCCGTGAGACGCTTCCCCGAGTACTTGCGCTTGGTCAAGGACCACTGCGAAGTCCACGTGACCCCATCCCCCGGAGAAACTTCCCTCAAAGTACCGGTTCTTAGGGCATACTCGGGCGAGTCCTTTTCGCCAAGGCTCCTCTCGTACCTGGAGGAGCGGAACGCTTCCCCGAAAGGGCCGGGCACTTTCGTGGTACAGGACAACATGATTTGGTGCGTGTGCGAATTGGCGCCGGGAGAAGAGTTGCCAGACGATTTGGCACACGTTGCTTCTTCGCTGGTCGCTCAAGTCGAACGCCTGGGCCCGAAGATACTCAACCTGAGATAGAGGCATGGACATGAAGAGGAAAGCGAGCGCCCCTCCGTCTCTCATCGCCTGCGACCTTGACGGTACCCTGCTTGGCCCGGGGGCGACCGGCATAGATGAAGCCAGGCAAGTGGCGGACTTCTGCAAGGACCACGGGATCCGGTTCACGGTGGCTACGGGGCGTTTTTGGGGAGCGGTCGTCGCCTATATCGAAGCGCTGGGGATTACCGGTCCCGCGATAGCGAACGGCGGGGCACTGGTGGCAGCGTTAGGCGAGGAGCCCCTTTTGGAGAGGGGCATAGAACCGTGCCTGGCCGAGGAGGTCGCGAGGCATTTGCGCTCCCTCGATCTTCCTTTTTACTTTGTGGACGGCAAGGACATGCTCACGGAATGGGAGGGACCCGAGACGCAGGACTACTCGGAAAACATCTCCTTCGCCATACGGGTAGTCGATTCGGTGGAGGCGCTCGGCATGTCGCCGACCCAGATCGTCGTGAGAACGGATGCCCATGAGGTCCCCGGTCTTCTGGACCTCTTCAGGAACCGCTGGTCAGGAAGGCTTTCCATCATAAGGAGCCTGCCCCACCTCATCGAGTTCCAGGCGCCGGGCGTATCCAAGGCTTCTGCCCTGGAGTTTCTGGCCCGCTCAGATGGCATCGGCCCCGAAAAGGTGTTGGCCGTGGGCGACGGCCTGAACGACCTGGAGATGTTGTCATGGGCCGGCTTGAGCGCGTGCGTGGGCAATGCCTGCAGTGAAGCTAAAGAGGTGGTGTCCTACGTGGCTTCCGGCACTTACGCTGAAGGAGTCATGGAGGCGGTAAAGAATTTCATTGGGAGATAGTAATAGAAAGCGAGGTCTCCGTCCATGGCCGGGAGAGACATAAAGGCTCCGAGGGGCACCACCCTCTCATGCAAGGGGTGGCAGCAGGAAGCCGCCCTGAGGATGCTCATGAACAATCTTGAGGTCGCCGAAAAGCCGGATGACCTTATAGTCTACGGCGGGACTGGCAAAGCTGCCCGCAACTGGGAGTGTTTCGACGCAATCACGAAGGCCCTAAAGAACCTCGGCGACGAAGAGACTCTCCTGGTGCAGTCAGGCAAGCCCGTGGCGGTATTCCCGACCCACCGCCTGGCTCCGCGTGTCCTCATCTCCAACGCGATGCTGGTCCCCGCTTGGGCCACGTGGGAGAACTTCTGGGAGCTGGAGGGCAAGGGCCTCACCATGTACGGCCAGATGACTGCCGGCAGCTGGATCTACATAGGCACCCAGGGCATACTCCAGGGAACATATGAGACGCTGGCGTCCTTGGCCAATATGAAGTTTGACGGCTCACTCCGAGGGAAGCTCGTCCTGACCGCCGGATTGGGAGGGATGGGCGGCGCTCAGCCTCTGGCCGTAACCATGAACGACGGCGTGGGCATCTTTGTGGAAGTAGACCCTGCGAGAATACAAAAGCGCCTGGATACAGGATATGTGGACTGCAAGGCCGGCTCTTTGGAAGAAGCCGTATCCATGGCCCGGTCCGCCCTCCAACAGGGGAGACCCCTTTCAATCGCGGTTCTGGGCAACGCGAGCGAGACGCACCCGGCCCTTCTGGAGATGGGAGTCGTCCCCGACGTAGTAACGGACCAGACCTCGGCCCATGACGCCCTTGACGGATACGTCCCCGGGGGCATGTCTTACGAAGAGGCCCTGGACCTCCGGAAGAAGGACCCGACCGCCTACGTCAAGCGATCCATGGAGTCAATGAAGAAGCACTGCGCGGCCATGGTCGAGATGCAGAAGCGGGGGGCAATTGTCTTCGATTACGGCAACAACCTCCGTGGCCAAGCCAAAGCCGCCGGTTTTGAGGAAGCCTTCTCGTACCCCGGGTTCGTCCCGGCTTACATTAGACCCCTCTTCTGCGAAGGCAGGGGCCCCTTCAGGTGGGCCGCTCTCTCGGGCGACCCCGAGGACATCCTCAAGACAGACAAGGTCGTCCTCGAGCTGTTCCCTGAGAATAAGTCCCTTGCCCGCTGGATCACCAAGGCGGAGGAGCACGTGAAGTGGCAGGGCCTTCCGTCCCGTGTCTGCTGGCTGGGACT
>CAZYFG010000175.1:0-2189 GCA_964646835.1 uncultured Eubacteriales bacterium
GGGGCAAGAGCCGAAGCGTCGCCTGAGTCACGATGCCAAGCGTACCCTCGCTGCCGATGAAGGCGTTCATTAGGCTGTACCCGGTGCTGTTCTTGGCGTGTTTGCCGCCGAGGTTCAGGATCTCACCGGTCGCGAGGACCACCTGGAGCCCGCGGATGTTGTCCCTGGTCACGCCGTACTTGATGGCCCTCATCCCGCCGGCGTTAGTGGCGATGTTGCCGCCGATGGTCGCAGTCTTCTCGCCGGGGTCCGGGGCGTAGAGAAACCCCTGAGCCTCCACGGCCTGGTGGATGGTCGTTAGCAGCACTCCTGCCTCTACTGTAGCCGTGAAGTTGGCGGAGTCGATTTCCAGGATCCTATTCATCTTGGGGGGGCATAGGACAATGCCGCCCAAAGTCGGCACGGCTCCGCCGCAGAGCCCCGTGCCCGACCCCCTGGGAGTCACCGGGATCCCCCGCGCCGAGGCATGCTTGAGGACCTCGGACACCTCCTGCACAGTTTCCACCAACACGACTGCGGAAGGATAGCCCTTCACCCAGGGCATCTCATCTCGGGCATAGTCGTCCATCAAGGGACCCGAGGATATCACGTCCTTCTCTCCGCAGATCTCCCGGAGAAGGCGGATATCGTCCTCGTTTGGACCGGTGTACTTCCCTGTCATGCCTCTCACGTCTCCCGCATTTTCAATACAGCGCCTTGAGCAGGGCAGGAACTACGGCATAGATGTCTCCCACAATACCGTAGTTGGCGAATTGGAAGATGGGGGCGGTCTTGTCGCTGTTAACCGCAATCACGATTCCCCCCGATATCCCCGCCACGTGCTGAATCGCCCCTGAGATCCCCAGGGCAAGGTATACATCCGGACGGACGGTTCGTCCGCTCTGGCCCACCTGCCTGGACACGGGTATCCAGCCCTTCTCGACCAACGGCCTGGACCCTCCGAGCATGCCTCCGAGCCGCTCGGCAAGGGCACCGAACATCTCCAGATCGGACTCGGACTTCACGCCACGGCCAACTGCCACGATGACCTTGGCGTCAGAAATGGAGTCGGCCTTGGGGACCCGATCCTCGGATCTCGTGAGGACAGACCGTAGGTGACGGGCCAGGCTCTCCACAGCCTCAGGCCGGCTTATCTCTCGCTCGATCACTCGGCCCAGTTCCTCGCCTGGCCGGCCCTCTCGGCGCTCTGCTCTGGGCATCACCTTGTACCTGACCGTTGCCATCTGAGGCCTGGCGTTCTTGGTCAGAATCGTTGCCATGATGTTGCCGCCGAAGGCAGGCCTGGTCTGGACCAGGTCACCGTTTGGGCGGATGTCCAGAACCGTGCAGTCCGCAGTAAGTCCGGTCCTGAACCTGACTGCAATGCGCGGGGCTAGGCTCCGGCCCACAGGCGTTGCGCCCATCAGGACTATACTGGGCTTCTCGGTCAAGATGGCATCCTGGAAAAACGCCGCGTAGACCCCGGCGACGTAGTGCCTGAGCTCAGGGCGGTCGTAGACAAGCACCCGGTCGACCGGGTAGTGCAGAAGGTCGGCGGCAGGTCCGGCCACGCCGCTTCCAAGTGCGATACAGACAACTTGTTGGCCCGTCTTGTCTGCCAGTTCCCTTGCCTTCCCGATGAGTTCAAAAGTCACCGGGTCAAACTCGCCTGTGTTGCCGATGGATTCAGAGGTCACCGGGTCAGACACGCCTGCGTGACGCTCACAAGACGAGGACGAATGATGGAACTCGGCGAAGACCATGACTCCGGACCATCCTTGCAGCGCGTGGATTGCTGTCACGTCGGTCACATTGCGGTTCATTTCGCGACCACCTCCCTAAGGAGGCCGGCCAGCCTGGCCGCTAGTTCTTCGGGTTCGCCTTCCCAAATCTCCCGGACCTCCGTGCGGTCGGGTGGGAAGATCCTCTCCACGCGGGTCGCCGATCCCGCCAGGCCGTAATAGGTCCTGGAAGCGGAGGGTAGGTCTTCTGAGCGCATCACCACGACGGGCCTATCCGCCACAGCCCTGCGCAGTTTGAATGAGGGCAGCCTGGGCTGGTTCAGATCCCGTGTCACGGTTATGAGGGCAGGAAGACATACATCCTGTGTCAGGAGGATATCCCCCAAGTCGGACGTTACAGTGAGCCTCGCCGTCTCCCCATCGCCGGGACAAGCGCGAGTATCGGAACCCGTGCCCAAGCCGACGATT
>CAZYFG010000175.1:2199-3771 GCA_964646835.1 uncultured Eubacteriales bacterium
CTCCTTCACGTAGGACACATGCGGAATATCCAGAAACTCGGCAACTCCGGGGCCTACCTGGGCAGTGTCGCCGTCGGTGCTCTGCATCCCGGCTATTATCAGGTCGAATTCGAGAGTCCTAAGTGCTTGACTCAACGTGAACGCCGTGGCCAGCGTATCCGCTCCGGCGAAAGCCCGGTCGGTCAGGAGGATCCCGTGATCCGCCCCCATCCAGTAGGCCTCGCGGATGACGGCCTCGGCCTGCGGCGGGCCCATGCTAACGACGGTAACGGCGCCTCCTACCTGCTCCTTCAGAACAAGAGCGGCTTCCAGCGCATGGAGGTCGTAGGGGTTCGTCTTGGCGGGAACTCCCTCTCTCCTGAGAGTCCCTCTTTCAGGGTCCACTCCCACCGACGACGTGCCTGGCACCTGTTTCATGAGGACGACTATGTTCACTGGGACACCATCTCCTTGCGGCAGTAACCGTGTGGGTATTTCCGATCGACGGGTGCGAATCCTCTCGCGGGCTTTGGCGACATGCCGGAAGACCGGTCGATCCTCTCGCCGTTCACAACGGGGACAACAAGGGATCTGCGGTGAATATGGGTAATAGGAGCGATATCACAGTCTCTCCGCAGGGATGGGAGTGGTCACGTGCTGGGGTACATCCGTAGACAACTGGTGAAGTCGACTCTCCGAAAGGAAGACTTCGAGAGGGTCTACTGGCTGCTTGACGTCCCGGCCACCGACTCGGACTGCGGCGACCTGTGCGGACGAAGGTGCTGCCAGGAGTATGAGCCCGGAGTAGGCATGTACCTCCTCCCGGGCGAGGAAGTCATGTTCAGCGGACGCGAACCCTGGCTCAAGTGGAGCTACAAGTCTGCCAAGCACCACGACTTCCCCAAGTCCTGGAAGGGTATCGTCCCCTTCGCCATGTGCAACGGGACGTGTCCCAGGGAAAGAAGACCGATTCAATGCAGGACGTTTCCGCTGATGCCGTACCTCAGTCCAAGCGGGGAGTTCTCAGTCAAGTTGGACAGGCTGACCGGAAGCCTTGTGTGTCCGCTGGTCCGTAACCCGGCGAAGCATCCTCTCAGCATCCAATTCGTTGAGAGGGCTCTCGAAGCATGGAGCATCCTCATCCGCGACCCTCTGGTAAGAGACGACGTCGAACAGCAGTCACGAAAACTCGATATCGACGAGAGCGCTCCCTGGAGAGGGCTATTGAGGTAGCCACCTCCGACGCGACACTCCGATTCGACTCCATCTTGCGACCATCCGGTTTCATCGGTGTGTCGGAGACGATCAGCCGGTTTCACAACGCATGTCCATCCCCAGCCTGAACTCTGTTTTTGGGCTACGAGGATGTTGACCGCCCGCTAGGCGAGGTGCTACAGTGAATCTCTGGAGAGGATCTTCGGGGCAAGGTGAGCGGCCGAGGCAGAAGCGCAGGCCGCAAATCCTGACCGGCGGTTACAGCCCGCGACTCGCGCAAGCGATTGACCCGGTGGAATTCCGGGGCCGACGGTATAGTCCGGATGGAAGAAGGTGCGACAGGTCGCGAATTTCGCGTGCCCTGCATAGAAAGGCCCC
>CAZYFG010000176.1:0-307 GCA_964646835.1 uncultured Eubacteriales bacterium
TGAATAACCGCATCCCTTCTTCACGCATTCTAAGAGCACGGGTCTACCTATGTCTCTTTCCGCGACACGCCGGGAGAGGCTAAGAGGGAAGCCCCAAGAATAGAGGAAGGGATGCAAATTGAGGACCAAAGCCCTCGCTTTCCTTTGCGCCGCGGTATTTGTCTTCCTGTCAGTCTCCCTCTCAGCCGACATGCCGCGATGCGTTGCCGCGCCCCAGAGCTGGTATGAGGAGTACGAGCTTCTCGCCCGGGTGATCATGGGTGAAGCTACCGGGGAGCCTTTCACGGGCCAGGTGGCCGTCGGCGCA
>CAZYFG010000176.1:317-3465 GCA_964646835.1 uncultured Eubacteriales bacterium
GGACCAAGGATCCCGCGTTTCCGCCGACCCTGGCAGGCGTCATCTACGATCCGGACGCCTTCGAGTCGGTTACAAACGGTCTTATCTGGTCGAACCAGCCCACTGACGAGAACTACAGGGCTGCGGAGCTCGCATTGAACGGGTACGACCCAACCTACGGGTGCATCTTCTTTTGGAACCCATACAAGCCGGTGAGCCCTTGGATCTGGACCAGGCCCGTAGTGACGCAAATCGGCAACCACGTATTCGCGTACTGACAAGGCGACTGCTTCGAGAGAGGTGTTGAGTAGAGATGAGGTCACGGAGACACAGCGCTCTCGTGTGGTTCTTGGGCGTCACAACGGTTCTGGCTCTCGCATTCGGCCTCGCGCAATACAGGCAAGCCCAGTCCGCCAGGACCCGCATGATAAACGCGCAGCAAAGAGCCTTTTTCAACTTGGTTACCCACATGGAGAACCTGGAGGCGAGCCTTGCCAAGGCAAGGGCGTCGTCATCGGTCGGACAGCAGATCAACTTCCTAACCTCCGGCTGGCTCAACTGCCAGGCGGCACGCGGCGACTTGAGCCTGTCGGGCGCCGACGGAGTTGACCTGAGCGGTCCCCGGCAGTTTGTGGCCACGGTTGGCGACTACGCGCTGGTCCTATCGCAGAAGCTGGCCAGAGGGGAGACGGTGACACCCCAGGAATGGGCCGAACTCGCTCGTCTGGAGAACGGCGTGAAGGACATGGTCGGGGTCTTGTCCAGGACTGCCCGGGCGACCGTCAGCGCGCCTCAAAGGACTAGAGCGGGCCTTATGGAACTCGCGGCTGCTTTCACGCGTGCCGGCCCCTCCGGAGCCGACTCATTGAACCACGGCTTTTCCGAGATCGACCAGCTCACTCAGAGCATCCCCGCGCCGGTCTACGATGGTCCTTTCTCAGAGAAGAACCTGGAATCCCAGACGCTTGCTCAACCGGGTCCCTTGATCTCAGACGAGAAGGCAAAGGAAGTTGCCCTTAAGTTTCTTACTCCCGGCGAGAACTTCGAGTCCGTATCGGTCGGTACGGTGGAAGGCTCTATCCCCTCGTACCTCATAACGGCGAAGAGGCAAGATGGAACCGAGGTGGCCTGCACGGTAGCCAAGCAGGGAGGGGCCGTGGTCATGGCGACCGACGCCGCTCCTAGGGGCACCGGTGCTATCGGGATGGACGATGCGCGACGGAAGGCCATGGAGTTCCTGGAGTCCAAAGGCTTTGAGAAGCTGGAGGAGACGGGATGGCGGAAACGCGGGCCCGACGCCAACCGCGTGGTGTTCGCCTACGTGCCTCACACCGAAGTCCCCGGACCCGGAGGGAACATTAAGGTGCGCCTCTATCCGGATACGGTAAAGGTTGAGGTTTCTCTGGACACAGGCGCAATCGTGTCTTTCGACCAGATGAACTACCTGGTGACCCACGGGCACCCAGGCAGGATACTCAAAGCCCCCATAGTTTCGGCTGCCGAAGCCCGCACGGCCTTAAGGCCGGATGTAAAGGTTGAGAGCGAAGAGCCAAGGCTTTGCGTCCTCCCGATACTCCCGACCACCGAAGTCATGGCGTGGGAGTTCAGGGTGAGAAACGGCGAGGATACGTACCTTGTCTACATCAACGCCATGACCGGCAAAGAGCAGATCGTCTTGCAGCTCATAGAGGACGAGTCAGGGGCCATGTCGGTCTAGGCTTCTCGAATACACGCGGGACGTGAGTGACATTCTACACGTGTACTGGAAGGAGGTGACGCGAGTTGCAGCTCACCCAGACCGAGGCTTGGTACCTTGGAGAGTCCATAAAGGGTGAGACCCTAATGTCGCAAAAGCTCACATCCTACAGGGAAATGGCACAGGACCCTGAACTAAGGGCGCTCATAGAAAACCTGGAGAGGTCGTGTGAGCGACATCTGAGCCTCTTATCAAGTCACGTCAAGTGAGACTACAGGGGGCGGTCGAGAACGTGTCTGAGATGACGGGATCATCCGGCCGGCGGTCCATGACCGACCGGGAAATCGCTGAAGACCTGCTGGCGGGACAGAAGTACCTGTCCAACTACTATTACGCGCCCGCGATTCTCGAGGCGGGCGATCCCGGACTCCGTTCGGCCTTTCAGGAAGTGCACGCAGGCGCGACTACCGCCGCAAAGAGTGTATTTGACTACCTGCACTCCAAAGGCTGGTATCAGGTTCGGAAGGCAGATGATCAGGCGATTAGTGACCTCCGAAACGCGGTAACCGAGTCAAGGCAAGTGGTGGACATTAACGTCAAAAGGGGAGGCAACAACGTGAGCATGAACCAAGGACCAGGGGGCTGGACCGGAACTCAGAGCATGGAGGGACAGAGCGGCATGGGTCCTTCCAGCGTGAGCCAGGGAGCCCGGCGTGGGCCCGGGGAGGTTGTGGGGGCCAGAGCGGCTTTGGTGCCCAGCAGGTACCCGGCGGGGGCTGGACCGGTACCCAGTACGGTGAGGGCCAGAGCGGATACGGACCTTCCAGCCTCAGTCAGGGAACCCGGTGGGGCGGAGAACAGAGCTGGATGCAGGGCGGCGGTGGACAATTCCAGCCGTCATACGGGCAGGGCAACATCCCGTCGTGGGCCCGTGGAGGCTTCGGAAGCCAGAGCGGTTTCGGTACGCAGCAGGGACTCGGCGGTGCCCAGCAGGGGTTCGGCGGTGGCTGGACCGGTACCCAGTACGGCGAGGGACAAAGCGGATATGGCCCCTCCAGCCTGAGTCAGGGCACGAGATGGGGCGGAGAGCCGAGCTGGAGCACCGGTTTCGGCGGTCAGTACCAGTCCGGGCAAGGCATGAACCTCCCGAGCTGGGCCAGAGGGGGATTCGGCCAGCAAATGGGGCAGGGCATTGGGCCTCAGGGTTCACATGTCCTCGGGAGCTCCGTTCAATCGGGTAACCTAGGCTGGACCGGCACCCAGCCGGGCGAAGGCCAGAGCGGTTTCGGACCGTCGAGCCTGGGTCAGTACGGCACGGGCAGTTGGCAAAGGAGTTCCTCGTTGGAGCGGCAGCCCTGGCAGCAAAGCGGCCAAGGGAATTGGCAGAGTCAGTAGAGTCCATATACCGCGAACGAAATGAAAAGGGGTAGCCTCAAGCCTACCCCTTTTCTTCACCACGAGACGAATGGGAAA
>CAZYFG010000176.1:3537-3752 GCA_964646835.1 uncultured Eubacteriales bacterium
TCAAAGAGGCCTCGCGACTTCAAGGCGGCGGAGGGCAAAGTCCACGAGCTGCCCGAAAGGGACCCGAACTGCCCCTTTTGTCCCGGGAACGAGAGCGCAACGCCACCGGAGATCACGGCCCGGCACCCTCACGGAACCGCTCTAGGTCCCGGCTGGAGCGTGCGGGTGGTGCCAAACAAGTACCCGGCTCTGGTCCCGCGGCCCACGGACGGGGG
>CAZYFG010000177.1:0-2696 GCA_964646835.1 uncultured Eubacteriales bacterium
GGGCAGAAGTGAGAACAGTCCTGGCGTTCATGAGGAGTCCGCCCTCAAGAATTGAGAAGAGGATGACCACCAGCAGGAAGATGACTAGGCTGAACTCGACTAGTGCTTGCCCCTGCGAGTCTCGCAGCAAGAGGTAGATTCTTCTCATGGCGTGGGCAACCTGTCTATTACGTGCTGAATCCTCTCCTGCAATGCTCCTCCTAGGGTAGTCAAGACACCGATCAGCGCTACAGCCACCAGGACCAACACAAGGGCGTATTCTGCTACCGTTGCGCCTCTGTCGTCGGAAAACACCTTCTTGAACCGCGTAAGCGCCGTTTCCCACAATAGGCAAATGCGCACGTACAATGCCGTCATGTCTTCACCTCCTCAATTGACCGATAGGGATGCCATCACCATCCGGCCTCAATAAAGGCAAGTATGTGGGGCATAACCGAAACCGCGAGCACAGGGGGCAGCAGAAAGAACACGGTTATGGCAGAGAGCTTCACGGGGAGAGCATTGAACCTCTCCTCCATAGCCCGTCTTTCCTGGTCGTACCCCTCTTCGGAAAGCCTCTTCAGCATGTCGGCAACCGGTGTGCCCAGGATTTCGCTTTGCGATAGAAGTGCCCGCATGCGTCTTACGGCCGGGAGGCCGCACCCTTCCATTGCGCTAAGGGCCCTACTCAGACTCGCGCCTCCCATCAACCTGAGGACCACCTTGTCGGTTTCCTCCCTCATCGCGCCTCGGGCCCTTTGGGCTGCAGCCTGGAATGCGTCTCCAGGACCCATGCCGGACAAGGTGGCCACCGCCATGCTCTCGATTAGGAATGGCCAGTCGCGGCGTATTTCTCGTACTCTCCTTCTGCGACGGTAGTCCCTGACTGCGTGCTGCGCTACATATACAACGACCACTGCCAAGAACGCCCTGCGCCCAAAGACCAGACAACCCAGCAGCGCCAACGACACCCACAGGAACGCTCTTCTCATCCTCCCGCTGATCATGCGCGCGCCGGTCGGTCCTGGTAACTGTCTCGGTCCCGCGAACCCCATGCGTCTGAAGTCAGCTCTCAGGGCCCAGAGACCGAAGAAGACGCCTGAGGCCCCGAAAACCAGAGGGCCAAGCCAACGTTCCATCGCTCACTCTCCCCTCCCCCGAGTGACCGACGAGAGAGCCAGAATGACAAGGGCAACACCGGTAATCCAGAGGCAGAATGATGCCATCATGATCAGCCGCCCTCTTGGGCTCGACAGCCCCTGCGCCATTAAGGCGGGGTCGTAGGAATAGGTGATCGCCGCTATCACCCAGGGAAGCGCCGTCAGCAGAACCGCGGTCAACCTGGATTCCGTGAGTTTGGCCTGCGCCTCCTTGACCAGGGAACGCTTGCGACTGAGCACCTCGGCGCTGTGGCATAGCAATGCAGGCAGGTCGCTGCCTGAGGCAAGGCCGGTCTCCACGGTCGCGGCAAGCCGCTCCATCTCCCCGCCGCCTGCCTGCGTTTGAAAGGCTTGAGCCAGAGTCGCACCCGCCTCGTAGGCCCTCACGACTCGTCTGAGAGCCTCATGCGCGGTGCTTGCGCTCTCCTCGGACACGGCCCTTATCGCCTGCGGCAGCGCCTCCCCTGCCCTTAGGTGGAAAGCCAAGGAGTAGAACACCTCTTCCCATACGTGGGGCTCGCTCCGGGGCCTTAGAAGCGACATCGCCCTGTAGACAACCGCGGACAACCGCCTGGTGACCGCGCACGGCGTCTTGCGGCGAAGAGCCGGGGAGAACGCGGGGTCACGTAACGTCAACAAGTGAAGCGCCGCGTAGAATACGGCCGAAGCGACCAAGACACTCCTCAGCGCAGTCAAAAGCCACCTCTCCCCTCGCGAGCTCCAAGGGCCTCTCTAAGCCGTTCGCTTGCTTCCTTTCCTACCTTGCCGGTGAAGAAGTCGGGAATGTCCCCATTGGCGAGATCGACTAGACCTGTGTCATGGTCGTAGACGGGTACAACCTGGACCTCTCCTCCGCAATTGCCCACAAGGGATATCTGGATAACGTGCCTAGCGCCCCCTGGGACCCGCGCTTGCTGCACTATCACGTCAACGGCGGAACCAATCCACGTTTCCAAGACGCTCAAGGGCACAGATTCCTGAGCCATGAGAGACATCGCGGTCAGCCGGGCAAGGCAGTCACGAGTCGAGTTGGCGTGCACCGTGCTCAGACATCCCTCATGTCCCGTGTTCATCGCGGCAATAAGGTCGAAGGTTTCGGCACCCCTGCACTCACCGATGATGATCCGGTCGGGCCTCATACGCAGGGCGTTGCGGAGTAGGTCTCTTACCGTAACCCTCCCTTTCCCTTCCACGCTTTCCGGCCGGGTCTGGAGATACACAACGTGGCCCAGTGATAACTTGAGTTCCGATGAGTCCTCAATGGCGATCACTCGCTCACTCTCTCCGAACTGGTTGGCCAGCACGTTCAGCGTTGTTGTCTTGCCCGTGCCGCTTCCCCCTGAGACCACGATGTCCAACCTCGCCTCGACGCACGCCTTGAGGAACCGGGCGGCCCCGGGCGTTACTGTACCCAGCGACACGAGCTCGTCCAGTGTGGAGTACCGCATGGGGAAACGCCGGATGGTGAGGACCGGACCGGTCAACGAAAGGGGCGGTATCACCGCGTTGACTCTGGAGCCGTCGGGAAGCCTGGCGTCCACGTAGGGAGACGACTTG
>CAZYFG010000177.1:2706-3747 GCA_964646835.1 uncultured Eubacteriales bacterium
CCACTCTCCGGCCCGCGCTCCCGACAATGCGGTTTATGAGTTCCAAGACGTGTTTTTCGTCCGTAAAGCGGGCGTCGGTCTTGTAGATGACGCCGTCGCGCTCGACGTAGACTTCCTGAGGCCCGTTTACCATGACCTCAGTCACGGTCGGGTCATCCAGGAATTCGTCAATGGGGCCGAGACCGCAAAGCTCCTGGGCGATCCTCTCGGCCAGGTCCTTGCGCGTCAGGCGGCCAACATATAGATCACCCGACACGATGAGCTCAGAGACCACGGCGATAACCTCGTTCCGTTTGGCCTTCGAGAGCCTGGCTTCCATTACCAAACCCGCGTGATTCTCGAGTACCTTCTCTCTCACGGTCTCGATGACGTCCTCAAACGACTTCTCCCTCGCGGTCTGAGCCTTCCCCACAGTCCGGTAAGGAGACGATTCGAGTTTCTTGATAAGGCTCACCAGAAAAGCCCCCTCCTTCGCGTGATCTTTCTGGCTGGCGGTGTCCTGCCCAATCCCGGCGACAGGTGGTTCAGGATGCCCCAGATCGCTTCCGATATCTCGCTCTTGGACAAAAGCGCCACAGGCCGCCCCTCGAATATGGACCGTTCAACTCCCTTGCGGTCGTCGGGGATGGCTCCGGCCAGCTCGACGCCTAGGAATTCCTCTACCTTCTGGAGAGGCATGAGCGAGTCTTTGGAGGCTCTGTTGACAACAACGGCCATGGCTGAAGCCGGTATGGCAAGTTTCGTGAATATCTCCATGGCGGAGCGGCACTGCTTCAGCGAGGCGACGTCCTGAGTGGTGACCAGCACGATCTTCGTGGCCGCGTCGACGCACTCGCCGACCACATCCGAGGTCATGTCCGGCGGGGTATCCACATAGGTGAGACCCCATCGCTTTGCGGAAAGGGCAAGCACCGACTTTACGACTTCCGGCGTGACCAGGTCGGAAAGCTCCGGCTGCCTCGGCCCGCATATCACGTTCAGGCCGGACGGCCCGTGCCTCTGGGCGTACTTCTCAAGACCCTCGGGGCGGGTATCCGAGAG
>CAZYFG010000178.1:0-737 GCA_964646835.1 uncultured Eubacteriales bacterium
TGAAGAAAAGGGGCCTTAGGGGTGTGGACTTGGTGGTCTCCGACCAGCATGGCGGGCTTGTGAAGGCTGTGGAGACGCATTTCCAAGGGGCTATGTGGCAGAGATGTCAGACCCATTTCACCCGCAACATCCTGGATGACTGTCCGAAGCAGCTCCAGGCTGAACTTCATTCGCAACTCAGGATCATCTGGGAGGCGCGGGACGTGGAGACTGCCAGGGAGATGCTCAGGAGAGTCATAGATAACTTTGGGAGCCGAGCGCCCAGGGCGATGACCATATTGGAAGAGGGGTTCGACGACGCAGTAGCGGTTCTGAACCTGCCTGAACGGTACAGGAAGAGACTACGGACGACCAACGGGGTCGAGAGGCTCAATGAAGAGGTACGACGGCGCGAGAGGGTAATCCGAATATTCCCCAACGTCGAGTCGGCAGTACGCCTGCTCGGGGCGTTGCTGATGGAGAAAGACGAAGCTTGGTCTACGGACCGGCCGTACTTCGACATGAGAGACTATCTTGAGTGGAAACGGGCACAGGAGGTGCCGCCAACAAGGGCCTGCCAAATTGCCGTCGCGGGGAGCTAGACAGATGCTACATACCGGTCGCCGGAGGGGTTTTTACAGAAAGAAAAGGACTTGACCCAAGCCACAAGCAGAGTGCTTGAAGGAGACAAACCTTGTATGACTAGTCTGTTATCCTGCAAGTAAGCTTCGAGATGGCCTTCGGCTTCGTCGGGCGTC
>CAZYFG010000178.1:762-3296 GCA_964646835.1 uncultured Eubacteriales bacterium
GCTATCGAGATACCTGAGCATGTCCTCAATCACGATATTATGTGCTTCCAGTACGCCTCTTTGAGTTTCCTTGAAAGTGCTTGCGTCAAGTTTCGTGGTATTCCCACGGAATAAGTCTTGATCGAGGACAGAAACTAGGTCTCTTCTCCTGAGCCGACGCACCAGAGAATAGAGTACATTCTGAGGTACCCGCAACCCAAAGTCTTGCTCGAAAGCAGCCTGCAACTGAGACACGCTGAATGCCCCGGGTAGATTCCTGATCGACTCGGCCAGCATCGGGATGAAGTTCTCGAGATAGTCCTTTCTGTGTCTTTCCCAGTTTGTCTTCAGGATGGCCAAGCTAACTAGGACAGTGTTGTTCATACATGTCACTTCCTACGAATAGCTCAATAAAGCGACCGCCGTACTATTCGACCAAACAATGTGCGATCCTCTCATGCTGACGTAGGATTTGAAGCTAGCTGGTAAAGGGACTATCAAGCGCTGGAGCATTGTCAAGGCTTGACGAAAACCCGCTGCTGGAGGAGCGGACATTCTCTTGGACTATACGTGTACCAGAGCCTGTCGGCATTCCATTGCACTTTTCCTGCCAAGCGACATCTTGATGCACTCTTCATTGTGCCAGCCGAAGTAGCGATTGACCCTTTGGATGAACCCTGGATGCTGACCCCGGCCCACGATCATCCGAACGACTGGCTTTTCACTTACCCGCAGAAACCTTCTCAAGATGGGATCGAATACTCCCAGTGTACTCAGCTATTCCAGCAGGTAAACACCCATCTACCAGCGAAGACTACCCTGCACGACCGAGTATTGCGTGTATCGTACGCAGGTCAGAATCCCGGAGGTGTCCCATATCCCGAAGGTGACGTTCCTTTCCAGCGAGACAAAGACCTATCGCCTCTTTGAGGATCAGCTCAGGGATTGCCTTGGCTCGCTGGTCGAGATCGAGGGATATAGCCTGGAGTCGGGGCTCCCGGACAGGATCGAAGCCACCATTGCCGTCGCCGCGACCCCATACGCGCTGCGCCAGTCCGCCTCAAGGATCGCGCCGGAGACCCGCGCTATCGTCGCGAAGCGCGGTATCACCACCGCCAAGATGGAGGAGATCCTGCTCATACCCCGCGGCTCTCAAGTGCTGGTGGTCTCCCGCAACTTGGATTCAGCCCAGGCGACCGGTCAGATGCTTCGCGACCTCGGCATGGATCACATCGAGTACTTGCCGTGGTCCCCGGGGCTCCAAACACCTGAAGTGTCCATCGCCATTACTCCCGGAGCTCCCCACCTGGTACCTTCCCACATTGCCCGGGTGATCGACATTGGACTATTGCCGATGGACCTCACGACTTTGATCGACATCGCCGTTGCGTGCGGCCTGCCCTGGGACGTAGTCACCAGCATAGCCCTTCAGCACACCAGGGCCACGGTCCAACTGAGCCAGAGACTGTCGGCGGCCTTGACCGAAGTCCACGAAAGCAACGCCCGACTTGAGGTGCTGATCGGCTCCCTCGAAGACGGCGTGATCTACGTCGATCGGGAGGGCGTCTCGAAGGTCTACAACCGTACGGCCCAGGACCTGCTCAGGGTAGGGCCGGACACGCTTCAGGGGAAACCCCTGGGTGACGTCATCGGACGCAGGACCATCCAGGAGACTTTGTCCTCAGGGGTGAGCAACCACACGATTGAGGACGTTGGACTTCGCAAGGTGTCAATGACCACGATACCTGTCAGCAAGCAAGGCGAGGTATCCGGGGCTATCTGCGTCCTTCGAGACACTTCGGCGGTGAGCCGCCTTGAGCAGGAGATCGTCCGGAGCTTGAGCTCGGGCCACATCGCCAGGTTCAAGGTAAACGACATCATAGGCAAGAGCCCTGCCACGAAGCGCAGCGTGGAGAGGATACGGCGGATTGCGGAAACCGACCTAACTGTCCTCATAAGCGGCGAAAGCGGCGTCGGCAAGGAAGTCTCGGCTCAGGCCATTCACAATCTGTCTTCGAGGAGACACGGGCCCTTTGTCGCCGTGAACTTCGCGGCCCTCCCGGAAAGCTTGGCCGAGAGCGAGCTGTTCGGCTACGAGGAGGGAGCGTTCACAGGGGCCCGGCGCGGCGGCCACCGCGGCTACTTTGAGAAAGCCCACAAGGGGACGGTGTTCCTGGACGAGATAGGCGATGCCAGTCCCGCCGTCCAGGCGGCCCTCCTGCGGGTCTTGCAGGAGAAGACGGTCACCCGGGTAGGCGGCTCCAAGGTGATCCCGCTTGACTTCAGGGTGATCGCCGCAACTAACCGGTCGTTGAAAAGGATGGTCGCAGAGGGACGGTTCCGGCGCGACCTCTACTACAGGCTCAACGTCCTGAACCTGACCATTCCGCCGCTTCGGGAGCGCAAAGAAGACATACCCGGCCTGCTTGACTACTTCCTCCGCCGTTGGGGGAAGCGTCTCCGGATAGAGCCGGACGCGATGCGGGCTCTCGTTGACTACGATTGGCCGGGGAACGTGAGAGAGGTCGAGAACGTCGCTGCCAACCTGGCGTTGG
>CAZYFG010000178.1:3375-3719 GCA_964646835.1 uncultured Eubacteriales bacterium
AACCGCCCGGTGCAGGCCGCGAGGACGAACTGGCCGGCGATATCAAGGAGCTCGAAAGACACGGCGACCTCCGCATATTCAAGGAAATCCTGGAGTGCCTTGACCGGCTGACGGGAGAAAGCGGCATCGGTTACGCCACGTTGGCGCGAAGTATGCCTGGCCCCGTAAAGCCCCATGTTGCCAGGCGCTACCTTAAGCGGCTGGTCGAGTTGGGGGCCTGCGCATCCGGGACCACGCGGGAAGGCACCCGCATTACGCTCAAAGGCCGAGCACTATTGGGCCTCTTTAGGACTCATTACGCTTTATTGAACCACCGCAATAGCACCTTTTAGCCCGGCGCAGAT
>CAZYFG010000179.1:0-2104 GCA_964646835.1 uncultured Eubacteriales bacterium
ACGATACTCCCCGGCTTTATAGACTGCCATGCCCACCTCACCGGTACCCATTCCTCAGGTGCTCGAGGGCACGAAGCACCGTTAGGCGACAGGTTGTTGGGTTCAGCTCATGAGATCGGTATCCTGCTCGACTCGGGGTTCACCGGCATAAGGGATATGAGCAAGAATGGCCTCTATCTGTCCCGCGCGGTGGAGCGGGGGATACTTCGTGGCCCCCGGATCATGCCGGGAGGACGAGTCCTGAGCATCACCTCGGGCCACACGGACACCGGCGAGGGCATGGCCAAGGAACAGATCAACCGGACCAGCCCGATCGCCTACATTGTGGACGGCATAGAAGAGTGTCTCAGGGGAGTGCGAGAGCAGTTCCGTGAAGGCGCCCGTTTCATCAAGATCTGCGCCACCGGTGGCGTCTCATCGGCGGTCGACGAGCTGGAAGACATCCAGTTCTCGCCCGAAGAGATGCGGGTGATGGTTGAGGAGGCATCTCGCCACGCCACATACGTGGCGGCCCACTGCACCACGGCGGCCGGGGCGTACCAGGCCCTCCGGTGCGGCGTCACATCTATCGAACACGGCGTGATGCTTGACGAGCGGTGTATAGACCTAATGGCGGAAATGGACGCCACTCTGGTGACGACCCTCAGCGTGTCTCTGGGCGTGGCCAATTTGCCTGGCGTCCCCGAGTACATGGCGAGGAAAGCCAGGCGATGTGCCGAGGCCAACATACGCACAATCGGTATGGCGAGGAAGGTCGGGATACGCCTGGCTTTGGGGACCGACTACAGCAACTCCCCCAACAGCCCGTACGCGAAGAACGGGAGGGAGTTTCTGGCCATGACCAAGGCCGGGATGACGCCTATGGAAGCTATCCGCGCAGGAACGGTCAACGGGGCACACCTCATGAAAATGAGCGACTCCATCGGGACGCTTGAGGCAGGCAAGCTTGCGGATGTAGTGGTCGTTGCAGGCGATCCTCTCGAGGACATCAACTGCTTGTGTGACCGGGACAACGTGAAAGTGGTTTTCAAAGGCGGCGTGCTGGAAAAACGGATTCGTTAGGTTGTGCCGGGCAGGAGGGAGCACGGTTCGTTTGCCGCGCGGGAGAATCGCGTGGAGATGAAGGGAGTCAACTGAAAACAGCTTGGAGGGGAGAGCGATGAGAAGAACCGCAATACCGGTCCTGGTGGCGGTCTTGGCGCTGGCTTTCATAGCCGGTTGCGCGAAGACGTCTGAGCCCGAGCCGCAGGCTCAGGAACCGAAAGTGATCAGTTGGGCGATGGGAGCCGACGCAGTCACGTTGGACGTCAACAAGTCCCAGGACAACCTGAGTGCCGCTGTTATCTACCATGTCTGCGAACCGCTCCTCAGGTCCGTGGGCGGTATCCGCAAACCAGGAGTTGCCGAGGACTACGAGGTTTCGGAAGATGGGCTGACTTACACCTTCCACCTCAGGGATTCGGCGTGGTCCGACGGAGAGCCGGTTATGGCGAATCACTTCGTGGACTCCATCATAAGAACGTTGGACCCCGCTACGGGGACTTCCAACGCCAACAGCTACTACCCGGTGCTGAACGCTGAGAAGTTCAACAAAGGTGAGATCACCGATCCATCCCAGGTCGGGGTAAGCGCCCCTGACGGCAAGACCTTGGTGGTAAAGCTGGAAAGCCCGTCACCCTGGTTCTTCGCCACCTGTGCGGGCACCTATCCCATCCGTTTGGATGTGATTGAGGAGCACGGCGAGAGCTATGGGTCGGAACCAGACAAGTATATCGGGAACGGCCCGTTCAACGTGGCCGCTTGGACCCACGACGTATCCCTCGAGATGGTGAAGAGCGACACCTATTGGAATAAAGACGCAGTTAAACTGGACAAGCTCAACAGGCTGGTGGTTCAAGACGCCAACACCCGGGTCAGCATGTATGACGCCGGCGAAGTCGATTTTGTCGGTGAGGTGTCCGTGGCGTACGAGAACAACTGGGACAATGTTAGAACCTTGGACTCCGGAGCCGTGGTCGCCCTCGAGTTCAACCTCCGGGGGATGACACCGGAGACCGGACAGGTTCTTTCAAACGTCAGTTTCCGCAAGGCCCTGAGTTACGCA
>CAZYFG010000179.1:2114-3697 GCA_964646835.1 uncultured Eubacteriales bacterium
GCTGGCAAAGGCAGTTTCGGGTAAATCGTGGCGGGCAGCTTCCCGTGTCTTGTCGGGAGCTCATCCGGGCGTTTCGGATACCTATCACAATGAGAACCCGGTGAAAAGTACACTGCCTTCCAACGCCGACCCTGAGAAAGCCAAAGAGTACCTGGCCACGGCGCTGTCGGAACTGGGCATGACGGTGGAGGAACTGCCCGATATAACGTTCCTCCTTTTCGATGTACCGACTTACCGTTTGTTCTCCGAATCGTTGGTCGACGCCTGGAAGCAGGTCTTGGGACTCGATTGCATCAAGATCTCGCAGCTCCCTATCCCTCAGTGCATCCAGGCGGGGTACCAGGGGCAGTTCGACATCTACTTCCAGGGCATCGGCGGTAGCGCAGACCCGTACCACAATCTGGAGTATTGGACGACCAACGGAGCCATCAACTGGACCGGCTGGTCGGACCCGGTGTACGACCGGATGGTCGAAGAGACCAACGGCTATGTAGACCCGACGGAGCGTTTTGCCAAGATAGCCGAATGCGAGGAGTATTTGTTCCAGCACGGGCCTCTGGAGCCTTTGTTCTACAGTGGGAGCAACTACGTCTACCGTGTCCTACCAGTTCATCTACGCCGACGTGAACCGTTAGGAGGAGGTTCGGTGGTTTTGGGGCCGGAGGAGTAGCTTAGCCGCGCGCCGGCCCTGAATCTGCTTGTGTTTGTTGGGCGAGAGATGCGGCCGGGATCTCACAAGTGAAGGAGGGGGATGCCATGATACGGTATATCGCCAAGAGGATACTCATCTCGTTCCTTACCATCTGGGTGATCGCCACGGCATCCTTCTTCCTTCTCCGCATCTTACCGGGCAACCCGTTTCAAAGCGATGTTGTGATGACCACCGAGATGCGAGACCAACTCATGGCCCACTATGGCCTCGATCGGCCGCTTTGGGAGCAGTACCTGAAGTATATGACCAACGCCTTGAAAGGGGATTTGGGCTACTCTTTCAAGTATACCGGCCGGTCTGTGAACAGCATCATCGCGAAGCACTTTCCGGTTTCAGCGAGCCTGGGTCTCAGGGCAATCGCGATCGGGTTTCCTACCGGCATTTTCTTGGGGACAGTAGCTGCCCGGAAGAGGGGAAAGCCTGCCGACTACCTGTGTGTCTTCATCTCTATCGTGGGCATTTCCATACCCAGTTTCATCCTGGCCTCTCTCACCCAGTACCTGTTCGGCGTGAAGCTCGGTGTGTTGCCCATCGCAGGCTGGAAGGGGTATATGTACACGATCCTGCCCACTTTCGCCATGAGTCTGGGCATGATCGCCGGTGAAACGCGGTCTATGAGGGCATCTATGCTAGAAGTGGCATCCCAGGATTACATCAAGACAGCAAAGGCGAAGGGCTTGTCGGCCAGGCAGGTGGTCTGGCGTCACCAGATAAGAAACGCGCTGCTGCCGCTCCTTACGGGGCTGGGCCTTCGTTCCGCGAGCCTCCTCATGGGTTCTCTCATTATCGAGCAGATTTTTGTAATACCGGGATTGGGCCTCTACTATACCAACGCCATCCGCTCGCTTGACTACACGATGGTGATGGGACT
>CAZYFG010000180.1:0-1946 GCA_964646835.1 uncultured Eubacteriales bacterium
AGTCGTAATCCAGACCGCAATCGAGAAGTGCTTTCAAGATGTCCAGCGTATCCCGGCTTTGCTTGGCTGCCTCCTCACCCTTGCCCATGCCGTCGACGAGGACGGTGAGCATGCGTCTCCGGTCCAGGTCATACTTGACCCAGGTGTCGCCGGCGCTTGCCCTTCCGGCGGCAGGCACGGTCTCGCCCTTGACGGTCACTTTCAACCGGGGGCGGGATGAGCGCCGGGTTTCCTCGCTTGTCGGAACGGGCTTGGAGGCTAAGAGCCTCCCGAGGCACCGGTACTGAAACGCCAGGCTCTCCTTGATTTCCCTGTCCATCAGGCTGACCCGTGTGTTTAGCCTGTGGAGCTCCCGGTGATGGTTGAACTCCGCCGCCACCTCGGGAAATCGTATGCACCGGTCCGACAAACCCGACCCGTCATTCTCAGAAGACACGTGTCCTGATATGGAGAGCTGCCTGATGTAACCTGAGAATGCCTCGTACGTGTCGCCGAACTCATCTTCCCAGCAAGTCGAGCGCCGTTCACAGTCGCGGCAAACGCGCTCGGCCACTTGTTTGAGCGGTAGCGCCGCCTGGACCGGCGTAAGCGTCGTGTCCTGCGACTCGGATGGCACGACACCGGCGCTCGCCGCTTGGGCAAGCATGTCGCCCATCTCAGTCAGCGCATGGGAGACCGCCGCCATCTTGATCTTGAGGGGCTCAAAGTCCGGCCGGGGCTTTTCGGTACGCCGGACCTGCGAGATGACTGGAAACCGCTCGGAAATGGCGCGTGACACCCTGTTGTTCACAAAGAACACCGGCACAGCCGACACGGCCTGCATGAGTAGTCTGTAGGCAGAACCTTGGGGATCTCCGGGGCCGGTATAGAGCGACATGAGAAGCCCGGCCGATAGGTAACCCAACACGGCCTCGATCTTGCCGAACCAGCCTCCGATTCCGGCGAGCACCCCTGAGGCTCCAAGAATGCCGATCATCCCGGGAGCTTCGATTCCCGTGAGCGCGACCACCAGCCCGCCCGCCAGGCCGGACACCGCTCCGGGGCCGGGACCGGCAGCGTATCCCGCGACCAGCGTGCAGGCCATCACCGCCGCCGTCGCGACACTCATACCGTAGACCTTGAGGCCCGCCAGCCCTCCGATGGCAAGGAGCAGGAGGACCAATAGCGACTCCGAACTCCTCTCCTTTTCTGACAAAGACATGTCTTTCGAGTGGGAAAAGGCCGCCTGTGACAAATAGGCGATTATCGCAGCGCACAGCCCCTCAAGCACGGCGAAAACGTATGCGTATACGGTAGGCGTGTCCATGGTGTTGACGATACCCCTGGATACGGCTACAACCGAACCCGCGATCAGGGAATCCAGCGCTCTGGGATAGTGTCCCTTGAGCTCCGGCTTAATGAAGAGAGTCGCCAGGATTATTGCGAGGGCATGGTAACCAAGGACGGTCCATTCTCCGCGAGTTGCGCTACCGGCCAGCGCCCCTAAGCCCGCGAAAACAGAGATCGAACCTCCCAGTGTCCGGGTGCCCGCGTACAAGGCCGGCCCAAAGGGAGACAGACTGCCGGCCAGGGCCGTCCTTCCGAAGAGAAATCCCAAGACCAGCGCCGGAAAGGACCCCGGGTCAACCCTCAACCCGGGAGTCTTGCGGGAACCAAGCCACTTTCTTACGTTCCTCAACGCCTGACCCCCCTTGTCTGTCTGTTTCCATTTTATTCCTGCGGGGGTGCAGGACTTGTCATGCTCTGTCCTCAAGAGGGGGTAAGACCAGGCAGTTAAGTGTCGAAGGAATTAGAAAGGCGGCAGGCTGATCCTCAGATCCCTGCCGCCTTCTTGAGTACGTTGTGTTGGCACCGACATCAATCCGCTATTGCCCGTGCCGTTGCCCAACAACGCTCCGCTTCGCCGATGACATCTTATTCAGAAGGTAATCGGGTGTCAACTAACA
>CAZYFG010000180.1:1956-3603 GCA_964646835.1 uncultured Eubacteriales bacterium
GCCTCATTGATCTCAATGGGCACTCCTGTGAGTCGGAACTCGGACCCGTCTTTCATGCTTATGAGATACACCTCAAGGAGCGTAGGGGTTCCGGTCAGGAGGGAGCTGTCGACCGATATTCCATATGCTCCAAACCCTACGCCGTGGGTCGCCGTAGTGAAGCTCTCGAAGCATACCCCTCTCTCCGCGTCCAGGAACCGGAAGTTCGTGGTCCCCTCAAAAGCCGCCACGGAACCCAAGGCTACGATAGGGCCTTCTTCATACTTGGCACCGGGCCTCGGCGTTGCGACGACGATCCACGTACCGGAACCTGCGACGCCCATGAGCCTGGTCAGTACCGTGGCAGCTTCTCCACGGGTTAGGCCTCGCTTGGGCCCGAAGCTTTCATCGGGATATCCCTTCAGGAGACCCAGTTCGGCACATTCCTTCACCCGGTCCGCGTACTTCGGGTCTATGGTCGACTCATCGGCGAATACGGGGACTTCGAGCGGATCCGGATACACGATGTCAGGGTTGGCTTCAGCATAGGCCTCCTGGGACGGCACAAGGAGGTATGCCATTTCCTCTCTGGGGATCACCTGGTCGGGGCCAAAGTTCGAACCGTAATCGAGAGCCTCGATGACGCCTGCAGCGAGGGCCTTCCGAACGTAAGGCAGGGACCAGTGGCCGGCCATGTCAGCGAAGGGCACTTCCTGGTCCGGAGCCTCCGGCAAGGCGAGGATCTCCACCAGCATCTTCAGGAACTGAGCCCTGGTGAGCTGCTCGTCAGGTCTGGAGGACCAGTCTTCATGCCCGACCATGATGTCCATGCTCTGGAGGACCATGATGGAGCCGCCCGCCCAGTGCTGGTAGGAGTCCTCGAAACCGCGGTAGATCCTGTCCCAGTGGGGCTCCAGCGGCCCAGTGATATCCACGTGACCGGCAAGCGTCTCTGCGGGCTGCCCCTCAATCAGGATCTGAACCTTTTCGACTTCCGCGGCTTGGGCCAAGGTGGCTACGATTGCGTCGAGAAGCGCAGCCTCGGCTCCGGAACCCACGTTTGCCTGGAGGATATCCGCACTCAGGTCCACGGTGCAAATGCCATCATCAATGGTCACTTCGCGGACCGCTGTGGTCTCAGGGATTGAGACAAAACGGTACCCCGTACGTTGGGGCATCCCGCGGATAAGCGCCTTCATGGCTTCGGTGGCTTTCAGTTCAAGGGATTCGGGCTCCGAAAGCTCAGGCACATAGTACTCTACCGGGTAGAGATAGGTGCCACTCATCAAGTACATGGGGTGGTGGACCCAGTAACGGGTTACCCGAGGAGCCTCGGTGGCGGAGCCCGCCGGCTCGGCCATGGCTGGCGTCGGAACAAGGGAGAGTTGCGCTGCCAGTACCGCAATGACAATTGCCAAGACCAGCCCGAGTCTTTGAGCTCGCGACACGCGGCCGGACATCCTCCGTATCAAAAACCTATCCCGATCTCCAGGGTTCATCTCATCAACCTCTTCTCGGAACAGATTCAGCCATCGTCTTGCGCCGACGGCTGTCCTTCACCATTATGACGGTTCCACGAAGAGAGTGGTTCCCCCAGATTCTGGCTACGTCCCCAGAGCGCCGAAGAAGCGCCCTTCGCCCCGGCGGCGGTCAGCGCGCGGCCAGAGG
>CAZYFG010000181.1:0-3601 GCA_964646835.1 uncultured Eubacteriales bacterium
GCGTAGTGCTTCCCGTCTTGATGTCCGCGGTGTCGATGGCCGTGCCCCTCTTACCCTTGTGGGGTCCGTGGGCCTGCCAGCCGTGGATGGCGAACACGCACTCGGAATCCGATGCCCAGCCGAGGGGGAACCACTGGACGAGGTTGTGGTGAGTCCAGGACGTATCTGCTTCGTACAACGTGATCGCTTCTGACAGCACTTCGTCAGCAGATACTTCATCTGGAGAGGCTTCATCTCCAGGGACTTTGTTTGGAGCGGATTTGCTTGACGAGGCTTTGTCCTGCGAGAGGGCGTCGTCGCTGCCGAGGGGGATCGCCACCATCCGGTCGGTTTCCTCCCCTAGGACCGCGGTCAACAGATACTTGCCGTCAGGCGAAATGCAGCGGTTCTCCGATCTGGTATCCAGTCTGCCTATGAAAGAGAGCGTGCGGATTTCGACCGGGTCGAGAACCACGACCGTCTTTGGCTCCGGCTTCGCGCATCCCGAGAGCAGGGATAGCACTATGGCCATGCAGCCGAGAAGCCGGGCTATCCGGATGATCGGTCTTGTCAGAAGGATCGCTCTGAACGATAAGTCTGGATGCACTAGGGTAACCACCTTTCCTAAGATAGGACGTCCTACCTGCGTAGATGGTTCCTGGGGTCTCTTGCGGCTAGTGCTGAAGGATGGCAGGCACAAGAGCTCGAATTCTCCGACGATCATCCCGACCTACACAAAATGTACGACCCCCGAGGGGCAGTACTCACTTTGTGTACCCTGCGCGGCCCTCGCCTGGAAGAAAATGTACCGTTGCCGAGTGTCAACACCCATTTCGTGTTCCATAGGCCGCTCTCGTCCGGCACGGAATGCACCATTCCCGCGAGGTGGCATACATTTCATGCGAGATAGGCAACTCCGGCCCGGACGGGGGGCCCGGCCGGGGGGCACGGCAGAGGGTCGGCGGAGGGGTCCCGCAGAGGGGTCATACAGAGTTGTGGCTACCCCACAAACCTGCTATCATAGAAGTCCATGGGGGCGACCAGGTTCGACGTAGGTAGTCGGGTTTGAGCAGCGAGCATGGGTGCCGTACCCAACAAACGGCAAAATCATAACTGCCAACAACAGTTACGCACTGGCAGCCTAAATAGGCTGCCCGGTGACCGGGGAGACTTCTCTCCTATCTCCGAGTCGCCGTCACTCAGGAGAGATACCTTAAGGGGGACGCCCGGGACCCTGTAGGGAACCCAATTCCGGACTGGCGGACAGCGTAGCCCGCTCCGGGGCGGCGCGGTCTGCGAGATGAAATCCGGAGCTACGCTCGTAGAGACTGAAGCCGGGTTATTTACGGACGAGGGTGCGATTCCCTCCGCCTCCACCACTTCTTGCCGGTGCTTCTATAGGCTTATGGATTTCAACGTTTGAGGGACGTCGCTGCTTCGTCGACGCCAACGTTTTCCCTTGTCCCTTCGCCATACGGGCGTATGCATATCCATAAGCGGGTTGATGCCAGTTTCCTCTAGGTGTTCTAAATTCAGGCAGGCGCCGCAAGGTTCCTTGACGGGGTATGCTCGGAGGACGTATCTTATTAATGACAAGTTTTGCTTGCTCGTGAGGCGTTTTTGGGAGGTGCTGTCGATGCCCGACACGCTGGACGATTCGGTAATCAAAATCGAGCGATCGCTCCGCCATGTCGCTTTCATAATAAAGAAGCGAGGGCGGGACATCCTGGTCGATTTTGGCATAACCAATCCCCAGTTCAGCGCTCTTTTGGCTTTGCGTGAGAATCCGAATATCACGATGGGCGAGCTCTGCGACAAGCTCTTCCTGGCATGTTCAACTGCTACCGACCTCGTAGATAGGATGGAGAAAAACGGATTTCTGGAGAGGAAACGGGATACCCAAGACAGACGGGTGATCCGGCTTTCCATTTCTGAAATGGGCAAACGCGTCATCTCCGAGGTGGTTGCCGCCCGGAGGCGGTATGTGTCGTCCATCTTGGAGAAGCTCACCGAAGAAGAGATCAGCCAGCTGGCCCAGTCTCTGGACCGGCTTCATTCCCTGATGTTCAAGGAGAAGGTGACTTCCTGATTCAGGGCGCTAGACTGCTATACTAGAGGACAAAAAGACGGCGCACCTACCGGGTTGCGCCGGTCTGTATTCGGGGAGGGGTATCGGTGTTGGCGGTGGAGTACTTGTTCATCTTTCTGGCCCGCATCTCGGATGTCAGCCTGGCCACAGTACGCATGCTCCTTGTGCTTCGGGGCCGCAAGTACCCGGCCGCCTGTATCGGTCTTGTAGAAGCCTGCATCTACGTGGGGGCTCTTTCCAGAGTCATGAAGAACCTGGATGATCCGTGGAAGATATTGGCCTACGGGCTGGGCTTCGCTTCAGGCACCATTGTCGGCAGCGTAATAGAGGAGAAACTGGCGATAGGGCACGTGGCGCTCCAGGTCATACCGGTCGATGGGATGGCCGAAGTGCTCCTGTCGGTACTCCGCACGGCGGGATATGGAGTGACGGTGCTGGAGGGCCGGGGAATGACAGGGCCCAAGGAGGTTCTCTTGGTTTCGACGGATAGAAAAACCCTGCCCAGGCTAAGTTCGATAATTGAGGAGTTCGCGCCGGAGAGCTTCGTTACCGTCCTTGAGACCCGGAATGTCCAAGGGGGCATATTCCCCTACAGGCGGAACAAATGACTTTTCACGAAGGGGTGGGCGCATTGCGAGCGGACGGAAGGGCGCCGGATGAGATACGGCCCGTGAAGATAATACCCGGATACCTGAAATTCCCCCAGGGGTCTTGCCTTGTTCAAGCCGGCGATACCAAGGTCATATGCACGGCGATGGTCGAAGATAAAGTGCCACCGTTCATGAAAGGCACCGGTGCGGGCTGGATAACGGCAGAGTACTCAATGTTGCCTGGCGCTACGGCTACAAGGACCGCCCGAGAGGCGTCCCGCGGCCGGCCCGGAGGAAGGACTCAGGGCGGCCGTCGACCTGTCGGCAGTCGGCGAGAGGACGTTCTGGATAGATTGTGACGTAATACAGGCGGACGGCGGCACTCGAACCGCGTCCATTACCGGCGGCTTTGTCGCGCTCATGCTAGCCCTCAACGTAGTCGCCGAGAAGGAAGGCTGGCAGGCGTTCCCTGCGCTGGATTACATAGCAGCCATCAGCGTCGGTGTGGTGGGCGGCGTGCCTGTGGTCGACCTGCCCTACGCCGAGGACTCCACTGCCGAGGTAGACATGAATGTGGTGATGACCGGAAGCGGCGAGTTCATCGAGGTGCAAGGAACAGGTGAGCATGCTCCCTTCAGCAAGGACCGGCTTGATGTGCTGCTGGGACTCGCAGAGAAGGGCATCCGCCAGCTTATGGACTTCCAGCGGGAAGCTTTGGGGCCTGTAGCGGGGAAGATCGGGGCCTACGCAAAGCCTGCGATAACGAAGATCCCGCAGGAGTGAGGCCGCCCGATGCAGACCTCTCGCACTCTGCTCCTGGCCACGAGAAACCCAGGCAAGATCCGTGAGTTCCGCCGGCTCCTCGAATCCCTCGCCGGGGAAAACGAGTGGCCGCTCAACGGGTGGTTGCTCACCAATCTCACTGCCTATGAGGTACCTGACG
>CAZYFG010000182.1:0-1888 GCA_964646835.1 uncultured Eubacteriales bacterium
CGTCCTCGTAGCCCAGAAGTTCCGGGAAGGTCGGCTCGGCTTTGGCGCCAAACCCGAACTCAAAGCTGCCGGCCCAGTAGTAGATGATCCCGACCTGGATGCCCAAAGCCTTTGTCGCACCCCATATCTTCGCGGTGTTGACCCCGAGATCTACCTGGACAAACTCCGTGCCCGCAAAGGGGAGACCCGGAGGAACACACACCTTCGCCCTCACGAAGAACTCGACGAATCCCTTGTACTGCTCGTTGTTGATGATAACGATATACCCCGACCCGTTTATGACTTCCAAGAGGCTGGCCGAGACAGAAGCCATGAAATAGAACCCCGGATACCACTGGAATTCCAGCGCGGCGTGCTTCAGGACCACGATTTTGGTGAACTTGATCTTGATGTCGCTCGCGCTGAACCCAAGCCCGCGCAGGCCGATGCTGAAGTCGGCCCGCGCGGACATCACCTTGATGATGTCAAACGAGATGCTGAGCAGGAGCTTGAGCGGCGGGATACCGTTACTGGCGAATATGGTATCGTACAGGTTGTCGAACCCGCCTCCGCCGCCCGTGATCCACAGCACTCCGAACCCGTCAACGTTGGTGCCCGGCTCGAACCCGGCGATATAGAAGTAGAGCTTGTCGGGTATGGGAACGCCCCTGTAGCTCTTTACGCGCAGCGAAACCTCAATCTCAATTGTGGTGAACTTGCAGGTGCCCTCAACGCCGAAAGACCAGTCTCCAATGGTGTTGATGTCGATTTTGGCTTTGATAGTGGGCATCGCGTCAATATACGCCGGAAGTCCGACGCTAACGCTGCAGGGGAAGCCGACGAAGCCCCTGCCGCACCCGAAAAGAATATTGTCCACCATGACGCTGGCTTGCGGCTCAAAGTCCTCCTGTTTCTCATCCTCGTCAAGGTAGTTCCGGGGGAAGTCCAGCCCGGCCCACCTGTTGCGGAGCTGCGTGCCGGTCTGGTCCTCCATGCTGAAGAACTCCTGCATCTTGTCCCAAGCCTTCTCCTCCTCGCTCTTCTTCTTGGCGGGGATAAGGAAGCTAAGGTCCATGCTGGCGGAGAAGGAAACCACGTGGCCCAAGACCGGCGTAGTGCCGGTGAAGGTTTTCTCAGTCGTATCGTACACGATTCCCAATGACCCATAGGCCAGGTTGAATATCATGCCTCCGATGGTCTGGGCGAGCCCGAGGCCGCACGGCCAGATGAGGGTGATCTGCTTTGCGGTGAACGGAAGCCGCTCTCCGTTCCTGTTGTACGGAACGAGGCCGTAGTCGGTCCCGTTCTTGAGTTCGGTGAGGGCGGCAACACCGGACCAAATGCTGGTGCGGCTGTTTGATGTCCAGAGATCGCCGTCGAAGTCCACGCAGACCTTCCTAGTAGCGCCGGTTCCCTCGTAGTAGATGGAGACCGTCCCATTATCGAAGTCGATGGAGTTGTTCAAGGTTATGGGGTTATTTATGACCGCGTTGCCGTTATTGTCTTTGGACTTCAAGGACGTGGCCTTGTACACGCCGTTTTCCAAAGTGAACTCCCCGCGGAACACAAGAAGGATCTCGTCAAACGGGCTGCCGTACGAGACCCCGGACGGTTGGAGGTTGTTCTGGAATCCGTACTCGTTGGAGTACGACCTCATCTGGTACCCGGAGCTCGAACCGCTCCCCAATTGCCCAACCGCGATGATCCCGTACACGTCGTTCTTGTAGGCCTTGTCGTCGCTCATGGTCACGCGAAGGGCCGGGGCGGTCACGCTCTGGGGGAACCCTGGCGGGCGGTCCTCTCCAAACTCAAGCGATACCACGTAGTCGCCCGGCGGCATTTTCTCCTCGATGAGGGCATCCAGAATCCCGGGAGGTTCCGACGGGTCGTCGGACGAGAACGAGATGTT
>CAZYFG010000182.1:1901-3002 GCA_964646835.1 uncultured Eubacteriales bacterium
CCGGCACTTTGTACACCTTCCATGAACCGGCAGGAGCCGACGTAGGACCCGTCAGGGTCAACTCGTACTTGGACTTATCCTCAAGCAGGTTGAAGTTTGTGCCCGTGAGCGCCAGGCGGCGTCTTCCCTCGTTGTACAGGATCTTGGGGGAAGCCCCTGTGAAAGTCACCCGAGGAAGCTCCCCGTCCCCGCCGGGGCACAGGATGTAGAGACTGGTGGCGCCTATGACATTCTCCCTGACCAGGGCCATGTCATACGACCCGTCAGGTTTCTTGTTCAACCTGAACACCCGGAACTCGACCTTGCGGTAGGATGCCTCGCTTCCGACCTGAGCGTTGAACGAGAAGGGCAGCGACGACCTCGTCTCCCCTATCCGGAAATCCAGCAGTTGGACGACGTAAGGATTCGAGTAGCTGTAGTTGGGATGCGGATTGCCCGCGTCATCGAGGGGCACTATCCCGTGAGAGGCGTAGACGGCGATGGCTACCCGTTCATAGGCCTCCGCCCCCGCGCGGTCGATGTTGGTGAATCCGGCGAGCACAGTGAAAGTGGCGCCGTCCTGTCCCACGGCCTGGTACTGCGTCTTGTTGGGCGTCAGCGAGAGGGCCGTGGGAGCCGTCACGTTGATGGCGATGCTGTCTGAATTGGCCACGTGCTCGTTTGAGTAGACGCCGTAATAAGTGGACATCGAGACGCCTCCGGCGGGAGTCACCGGGCCCATGTCGTAGTAGAGGGCGAGGGCGCTGTCGGCAGTCTCATAAGCCCTGTTGTACCGGTTTGTGAAGGTCAGGTTCGGGTCCGGCGCGAAACCGAACAACGTGGCAGCAAGGTTGTTCCAATGCGCGAAGGCTACCTGGTATGGCTGCAGGTCCGGGTTCACCGTGTATGCCACTATCGACGGATCGCCGGGATTGTCGTAGCCGAAGAAGTTGGCGGGGATGTAGCTTGAGGAGGCCTGGAGCACCGTCTCTTTCTGATAGACAACGGGGATCCTGTTCTCGTCTACGACCTCGTAGTAAGCATAGTCTTTGTCGCCCAGCGCCGTGTCCAATAGAATGCGTACTTTCACACTAGACAACTGCTGCTCGCTGGATACGGAGT
>CAZYFG010000182.1:3012-3598 GCA_964646835.1 uncultured Eubacteriales bacterium
CGCTGGGTGAAAGTGATGCCCTCAACCGTCCACGCCGCGGATATGCCTGTGGCGTCCTGGGTTACCGTGACCGGCGTTGGGGTTTGCGAACCTTCGTAGGAGTAGTCTCCGCCGAATAGGTATTCCTTCACCGTTCCGTTTGGATAGGTTACCTGGAACGATGTGAACGATGTGTCGTACTCGCCGTTATGGTAGAGTAGGTTTTTGTTGTTGTCGTCTTTGTTGAGCCTGTCTCCGTCCTTGGTCCATATGGCGAAGCCTCCGTTTTCGGCGGAGACCGTCACCTTGATGTACCCGTTGTCCAGGGTGTATACATTCTGGCCGGCCGCCTGCGCCACCGCCGCCGCGCCCGTAATGGCTCCCAGCGGCGTAATCGCGAGCAGCATCGAGATAACCAGCACAGTCGATACGGTCCGCCTGAGGTTGGCTTTCATGTTCATGGACCTCCTACTGAATGTACAGGTACGTGAGATAGGCCTGCCTGCTCTGGGACACGATGTACAAGGTGTAGTAGCCCTGGCCGCTCACGGTGAATGTGGTATCTATCCGCGACGCATCCGACTTCATCTGCCCGGCTGTAAAGCGC
>CAZYFG010000183.1:0-3552 GCA_964646835.1 uncultured Eubacteriales bacterium
TACCTTTGGCTTCATTATCCATCCAATCGACGTAAGCGATGTAGCAAGGAAATACCCCATAGCCAAGCACCTGCCGGGGAGGTTGGTCGAGACAATCGTATCCTACTTCCCCCCGATGAAGGTGTCCCAAATCACCGGGGTGCGGTCCCAGTACGGTCAGGCGGACGGATGGTTCGTCACCGTACCTCTGGTTCCCAGGCTCATGCTCGGTCTTCCCGAGGAGCGAGTCATGGGCAAGATCATTGACGCGTGCAACAAGGCGGCCGACCTTGGAGCGAAGGTCGTGGGTCTCGGGGCCTTCACCTCGGTAGTCGGTGACGCGGGCGTCACGATCCGCAGGAACGTAGACATCGCGGTGACCACGGGCAACAGCTATACTGTGGCCACTGCCATAGAAGCTACCGAAAAGGCGGCCCGTCTTATGGAAATCAACATGGACGAGGCGAACGTGCTGGTATTGGGTGCTTCGGGCGCCATTGGAAGGGCCGTATCCCTAATCATGGCCGACGAAGGTCGCCATCTCACCTTGTGCGCCAGGGATCTCGGCCGGCTTCAAAAGGTCGCGGAGACCGTGGTCTCGGAGACCGGGATGGTCCCGCGTGTGACCAGAGATCTAAAGACCGCGGTCAGGGAGGCCGACGTTGTCATCTGCGTGAGTTCGGCGCTGGATGCCATTATCGATCCGGCTGACCTCCGGCCCGGCGCCTTGGTCTGTGACGTCTCGCGTCCTCGAAACGTATCGATCGAGGTCAAGAAGAGCCGCGATGACGTGCTGATCATTGAGGGCGGGATAGTGAAGGTCCCCGGCGACGTGGACTTCCACTTCAACTTCGGTTTCCCCCCGAAGACCAGCTATGCGTGCATGGCTGAGACGATGATGCTCGCCCTTGAGGAAGACTACACGGACTGGAGCCTTGGGCGGGAGATGCCCCTCAACCGCATCAAAGGAATAACCCGGCTTGCTAAGAAGCACGGGTTTGAGGTAGCCGGGTTCCGGAGCTTCGAGCGTCCGGTGACCGAAGCCGAGATTGAGCGGATTAAGGAGAACGCGCGCCGGCGGAAGGGGACGAGCGTCCGAGCTGTTGACTCCCGGTCTGGCTCTGCATTATAATTCTGTCGCCGAAAATCGGCACGACCACTGCAGCGGAGTGTTACCTTGCAGCGGTCTTTGTCTATGTTTAGGGTACCCCACCGGGGCTTCATGCACCTTAGGGTTTCTAGAATAGACAGGGCCAGGCTAGACATACACTGATATGCGTTTATCTGGGTGCAGCGCGTTTCTCGCCGCACCCTCGTAAATTCTTCAGGAAAGGCAGAGATCCGGGAGGATGGCAGAACGCGAGATCGTTCTTTCTTCTGAAGGCAAGAGGAACCTTGAAGAAGAGCTAAGTCACTTGAAACTTGTTAGAAGAAGAGAAGTGGCCGAAAGGATCAAATCAGCCCGCGAGTTCGGAGACCTCTCTGAGAACGCCGAGTACGAAGACGCCAAGAACGAACAAGCCTTTGTTGAGGGGCGCATCCTTAGCCTGGAGAAAATCCTTCGCCATGCCAAAGTAATCCATGACGACCTCAAGAACCCTGAGGTCGTTTCAATAGGGTGCACGGTCACGGTGAAAGACCTCGAGAGCGAGGAAATCAACGAATACACCATCGTGGGGGCTCACGAGGCCGATCCTTCCAAGAAGCGCATTTCCATGGAGTCTCCCGTCGGCAGGGCCCTATTGGGCCAGAAGCCGGGGGCGGTTGTCTCTGTCATGGTCCCGGCAGGCACTTTCAAGTACGAGGTAGTCGCGATCACCGCATAGCACCGGGTGTTGTCGGGTCTCCTTTTTCACCAGCGATTCTGACGGAACGATTCTAGCGGCGGGAGGTTATCACATTGTCCGGCGACGCAAACGAGCGGGACTTTCCCGGTCCCAGGGTGGACGAGGAATTCGAAAGAAGGCGGCAGAAGATCGACGCGGCCAAGGCCAAGGGCTTTTCGCCCTTTGGCGCCCGCTACGAAGTCACCGCCAAGGCAAAGGAAGTCGCCGACAAATGTGATGAGATAGCCGGGAGCGCGGTAAGCCTTGCCGGCAGGATCATGGCTATAAGGGGCCATGGGAAAGCGTGTTTCGCTGATCTCAAAGACCGGAGCGGCCGTATCCAGTTGCACGTGCGTTTTGACGTGCTTGGAGAAGATGGCTACCAGGCTTTTCAGGATCTGGTCGACCTGGGAGACATCTTGGGCGTTCAGGGGGTCGTTTTCAGGACCAAGCGGGGCGAGCCGACGGTCGAAGTCCGGAGTTGGGAGATGCTCTCAAAGGCGCTGCGACCGCTCCCTGAAAAGTGGCACGGACTCACTGACGTCGATCTCCGGTACCGCCAGAGATACCTGGACCTGATCGTAAACCCTGAGGTACAGGATACTTTCGTGAAGCGCAGCAAGATCATCGCCTATATCCGCCGTTTCCTTGATGAAAGGGGTTTCATCGAGGTTCAGACTCCCGTGCTCCAAACCATCGCCGGAGGCGCCCACGCGCGTCCGTTCATCACGCATCACAATGCTCTTGACATCGACGTGTACCTGCGCATCGCGACGGAGCTCTACCTAAAGCGCCTGCTCGTCGGCGGCTTGGAGAAGGTGTACGAGATCGGCCCTGATTTCAGGAACGAGGGCATAGACACTCGACACAACCCGGAGTTCTACATGATGGAGCTGTACCAGGCGTACGCCGACTATGAAGATATGATGACACTCGTCGAGGACTTGATCTCGGGATGCGCCCAAGAGGTCTTGGGTACCATGAAGTTCATGTCCGGCGGTCACGAGATCGACGTAACGCCGCCTTGGCCACGGCTTCGGGTGTGGGACGGCATCACGGAAGCCACAGGGATACGGCCCGAGGATATCATGACCGATGACGACGCCAAGGCCGTTGCGAAGAAGCTTGGCTTGGAGATGGACAAAGTCCAGACCAAGGGCAGCGTCATCGAAGAGATCATGAGTGAGTTCGTTGAACCCAAGCTCGTCCAGCCGGCTTTCCTAATAGACTACCCTGTCGAGATATCTCCGTTGGCCAAGCGGATGGAGGATAACCCCAGTCTCACGTATCGCTTCGAGGCATTCGCTCTGGGCCGCGAACTCGGCAACGCTTTTTCAGAGCTGAATGACCCAATCGACCAAAAGGGCCGGTTTGAGCAGCAGGCCAAAGAGAAGGCGGCCGGCAACCAGGAAGCCCATCCTTATGACGAGGACTTCATCACGGCGCTCGAATACGGCATGCCTCCTGCGGGCGGCCTGGGTATCGGGATCGAACGCCTCGTCATGTTTTTGACCGATTCTCCGTCCATCCGCGACGTCATCCTGTTCCCCATGATGCGCCCCAAGACCTAGCGGATTATTCAGAATCATTCCTGCTCAAACTAGGTAAAAAGTTGTTGGCGGGGTGTTGATCTTAGTTTTGCAGGGTGCTATAGTATGCCTTGCGCCCCGCGAGAGGGGTGCGCGAGGAAAGTCGGTCCTTGAAAACTGAACAGCGTAAGAGAACCTTTGAGTCTAAGGAGACTCGC
>CAZYFG010000184.1:0-439 GCA_964646835.1 uncultured Eubacteriales bacterium
CACGATCATGAACCCCGCCAAGACCGGCCAGTTTTTCTTGTACACCTGGGGCAAGCCTACGCCGTAATACTGGCACGTCAGGACCTGGCACATGTGCAGGGGCGAGAAGAAGTAGGCCGCGAATGAGCTTCCGTAGATGAGCGAGGTGAAGCCCATTCTGACCGCCTCGCTGGCCGACGCCGGCACAAAGATCGGGATGAGCACGCTGATGGTTGCTGTCTGGGACGCGTTGGCGTACCCGAACACCAGAGGGAGGAGCAGCGCCAAGACGGCGGGGGGAATCCCGGCAGCCGTGGCTTTGTCAACGATCGCCCTAAAAACCGGTGTCATCTCGACGAAAGACTTGAACGCCATGATCCAGAACATCGCCGCTACCTGCGACAGGTGCGCGCCTTCTTTCAGCGCCTCAAGAGAAGGCGCTGGCCTTTTCTCCCTTAGC
>CAZYFG010000184.1:449-3519 GCA_964646835.1 uncultured Eubacteriales bacterium
GTCATCTCGACGAAAGACTTTAACGCCATGATCCAGAACATGGCCATGACCTGGCTGAGGTTCGCCCCTTTGAGGAGCACCGCTTTTTTCGGGAGGGGCTTCCCGTTCCGGACCGCCAAGAGGACAGCCGTACCGATGCCGAAGGAAAGGGCAAGCCAAAGAGGGAGTTTGAGCGCGATACCCAGGGTGAGAGCCAGAAGGAGAGGGCCTCCGTAGACGACGAACTCCCTGAGACCCGCCAGCCTGGTCTGTGTCTCGCTTCCGGGCATGCCCCGCTCCGTCGATGTGGCTGCGGTTTCGTTTTCGCCTTGGGGAGCGGCCCCCGAAGACTGATTTCCCTTGAGAGGCACTCTGTGGAGCAGGGCGAAGTAACCGACGCCCCACAGAGCCAGGGACATGGGCCACATCTTGGCTATGAGACGCGGCACGGAAAAGCCCGTTAGGTTCGATGTCAGTATGAGGCTAGTGGAGAACGGGAACACGAAGAACATCCCGTGTCTGAAGACTAGGTTTGCCGCTGCCTTGGTATCCGGGGAGAGGGCCAGAGGCTGACCGAGCTTGTCAACCAGAGGTGCCGAGAGCCCCGCGCCTCCCAAAACCGGCATGGTGCCAATGAGCGCCGGCACCGCCATGATGGCCGCCTTCACGTTGCCCAAAAGTGCAGTGAGGCCCGATACGGTCCGGTCGAGAAACCCGGTCTGCTGCATGACCGTGGAGAACACGCCTATGGACAAAACCGCTGCGGCGAGCTGCAATGTGCCGGGGTCCAAAAAGGAGCGCCACACGACGGAACCGATCTCCGGGGCGGAAAGCCCCGAGGTAAGGGCCATGATGGCAGTGGACACGAACATCGCGATGTGCAGTTGGACCCCTCGTATGGTCAGGTAGAGCAGAGTTCCGAACGATAGTATGACTCCGGCTGCAGCCAATGCTTTCACCTCTGGCTATGGGCTGTGATGGCGCTTCCATCGAATACGGGCACGACGTCCAGAGAATCCAGCGCTGCGCAGCGGCGCAGGTCTTCGCCGAAGCCCATGGACTTGAGGTCCTGTCCGTGGGGCGACGTCTCAAGGATCTCTCCTACGTTCCCTTTGTAGCTCTCAAAGACTTGTATGGCGCGCTCGGTGTCCCCACCCAGTAAGAGCTGTTCATTCCCCGCCAACGCCACGACTCTCTTCGCCAGCGCTCCCGCGCATGCGAAGTCCTCCAGGGACGGCTTGCCGAGAGTGCCTGAACAGATAATGGACAGAGGCTTTTCCTTGCCGGACATCTCCGAGAAGACCAGGCGGGCGACCGACCCGAGGTTCAGAAATGAGACGGTGAATATAGGCCCGGCCCCGCCTCTTGAGGCGGCCAGGACCGCCTTGGTGCCGCTGGAGGTGGCCCACCGCTTCCGGCGTGTACTCGGCGGGCGAGTTGCCCAGGTCGAACCCCGCGATCTTCTTGCCGCCGATCTCTCCCCCCAAGAGGGCTTCCGGATGGCTCGCTTTGAGTGAGACGGCTTCATCCTTGTTCGCGGCAGGGATCACCCTTCGGCAGCCAGAAGAAATTGCCGTGGCTATCGAGGAGGTCGCTCTCAATACATCAATGACCACCGCCACATGGCCGGCGATTCCGCCGGGAGCGATGGGAGCCGGAGTCTCAAAGACCTGAATCGCGAGCACCTAGGACCACCTCCGTCTATAACAACAATTATACGGCTTTTCTCAGGGAGATGGGCTTATTGATCAAAAAAGCGGCACGGTGGCAAGAACCGGACCCGGGCTCCGTACGGCTTCCGGTGCCGGACTACGTCGCCTTCGATCTCGAAACCACAGGGCTTTCCCCTGACGATGACGAGATCCTGGAGGTGGCTTTTGTCCGTTTTGAGGCCGGCCGTCCGGTCGAGAGATGGTCAACGCTCGTAAACCCGCTCCGGCACGTACCTCTCAAAGCGCTGCGCCTCACTCACATTGACGCTCAAGAGCTCTTGGGGAGTCCGGTGTTCGGCGACGTGTCCCAGCGCATCACTGAGATGAGCCGCCACCTGCCTCTGGTCGGCCACAACTCGCCCTTTGACACGGCTTTTCTGGCCAAGAGAATTCAGGGCTTTCCCGGCGTGCCGGTGTACGACACTCTGGAGCTTTCCAGGATCGTGATTCCGGGATTCCCGAGCTACAAACTGATCGAGCTGGCAGAAGCCTTGGGGATAACTCTTGCGGAGGCCCACAGGGCTTACGATGACGCAGAAGTATCGGGACGTGTTTTCGCCCTCATCCAGGAACGGATCCTTGGGATGGGCCGTAGTCTTCGGGAGACCGTCACGCAGGTCATGGGGAACGCCTGGGTGCCCCGGCCCCTGTTTCTCTTTGAGCCCGACGGCCCGTCTATGAGGCCTCTGTTTGAGGATCCTGTGCCGGCCGGCGTCCGCCCGCGTCCGGGAGAACCGGGAGCCGGCATGAAGGCTAACGTCATCCCCGCCGGGGCGAGTGAGGGTGCTCCCGGAGAGCAAGACCTGCCCGGAGAGTCTCGACCGGCCCGCAGCGGCGCGATGGGGCACCTACTTGACGGGCTCACCAAGGCCCTTATGTCGCAGGGCGCCGGCCCTCTGGCCGCGCATGTCCCGTTGGACGGGAATACTGCACTGGCCGTCCTGGAAGCCGTCACCGGATTCGCAGGAAGGACCGGCGGCAAGGTGTTGCTCGCCGGCTTTCCGGACCGGTTCCTCCCCGAAAGTGTAGGGAGGGTGCCTGCTCCCGAGGATTACGTCTGCCTGGGCAGACTTCACTACGTTCTGCTCTCGCCGGCCAGGGCTTCCTGGACGCTATGGATATTGAAGAGAGGCGCTTCCTGGCATCGGTCTCCGTATGGGCCCGGTCCTCGGAGACGGGCAGTTTCAGCGAGGTCCAGGTGGCAGGCAGCGCGTACGGCGTGGTCAGGGAGCTCGGCTCGCCAAAAGGCATGGAGTGCAGGCTGGTTTGCCCCTTCAGGACCCAGTGCAAATATCTCTTGGCCGAGCGGGCTGCCGGGACCTACCCGGTACAGTCGGCGCGCCTGGACCGCGCCCCAACCCTTGCCGGAAGGTTTGACC
>CAZYFG010000185.1:0-510 GCA_964646835.1 uncultured Eubacteriales bacterium
CTCCAGAAGACCGTCTGACATCTTGGGCGGGAGCTCTCCGCCGTACATGCCCTCGGTCTCCAGGTAATAGCAGTAGCTGCAGGCCAGGTTACACCGGGGCCCGACCGGCTTCGCCATGACAGTGAACGGTTCTACGGCTCTTGCCGGCATCATCCGCTAAGTTCGACCGCCGAGATGCTTACCGAAGAAGGCAAAGACTTTCTCCCACGAATCCATCGTCTGACGCGGCCGGTAGCGCTCGGTGTGGTAGTACCAGAACCCGTGACCCGCGCCGTCATAGCGATGGAACTCGTAGTCCTTCCCGTGCTTCTTGAGCGCCTCTTCGTGGATATTCACATCTTCAGGCGTAGGAGACTGATCCTCGTTCCCAAAGATGCCCAAGAGCGGGCAGGCCAGATCAGGGGTGTAGTCGATCGGAGCGACGGGACGGGCAGGCGTCAGTTTCTCCTTGGGAGTGACCACGCCGCCTCCCCAGCAGTCGACGGCCGCATCGATGCCGTGTACCCTGCA
>CAZYFG010000185.1:550-3419 GCA_964646835.1 uncultured Eubacteriales bacterium
CCGAACAGGTACCGATGACGCCCACTCTGCCGTTCGAATAGGGCAGGCTCTTGAGGAGCCTGAGGGCCCCTTCGACATCCCCCATCACGCTGTCGTCCGAGACACCGCCTGCCGCGCGGGCCTTTGCCGCAATTTCGTCAGGCGTTCCGTGTCCACACCGGCAGTAGATGTCGGGGCAGATGGCCAGGTAGCCGTGATGGGCGAAGCGACGGGTCGTCTCGCGATAGAACTCATCCCATCCGGGCATGTGCGGAATCAGGATGACGCCGGGGTACGGGCCTTCCCCAAGGGGCCGCGCGAAGTACGCATGGATGCGGTCGCCGCTATAGCCGGACATCGTGTTTGTCTCAGCCAGCATCCCTTCATACGCATCGGTTCGGTGGCTGTTCCACAATGTGAGGACCTCCCTTCAAACCCTCGTGTGATGTTTGCTATCCCTTTCTTCACACGGGATGGCAGTACCTGCCATGAAGCCCGATAGCGAGTTCTCCTCGCCGCTCTGTGAATATCCCGATGGCGCGTTCCACAAATCCGGCATCGATGGGCTTTCCGACATCGATATGCTCCTGCATGAGCGGCGCGTAGTACCCAGCCAAGGCCGCAAGGTCCGCGCTCTCAAGCCGCCCGGCGGCACGGTGCTGCTCGGATACAGTCGCAAAGTCACGTATAGTCCCGCCTATTAGCGGAGCAAGGACACCGCCGGGCACTAGAGCCTCCACGATGGCCTCGCGAACCAATTGATCCGCATTCCAGTACCTATCGCCCTTGATGGCCTCCAGCCCGTGGGCCAGACTGATCCTTCGGTACATATCCCGAAACCCATCTGCCTCCAACAGGTGAATGGACTCATGAAGGACGATCTCAACCACACGCTGGATATTCTCCGCCTCAAGTGCCGCGATGGTGATCCGGCCGGGTCCCTCGTTGGCGCCGCCGCTGATGGTCTGCCCACGGCTGAGGATTAGGAGGACTTCCAGATCCGGGAGCGTTGTTCCATACAAACGCTCGGCGACCTCTACGGCGCGTGCCATACCTTCGGATTGAAGCGTTCCGCCAAGGCGCTCGGCCAGTGCGCCAAGGCGCACCTCGTCTCGGGCCCATATCGTTTCGAATCGGGGCTCCACTGCAAGAAAGACGTCCCTCAGCCTCTTGGCATGTGCAGTGCCTATCAGCGCCTCGGTATCCTTCAATGCCTGCTCTTCGGAAGACGCGACCACAATGGGCCTCCCCAGCCACTCACTGCCGTATGGATACTTCCAGGCAATGCCGGCGAACGCCTCGAGGGCGTGAGTCTCCCCTTGTGTGAGCGGGCCAGTCTCCTGGATCCACACCTCGTTGTAGTAGCGCACGCAAGCGTGGTGCCAGTCCGCCATGTTGTTAATGAAGAAGAACTTGCATACATGCCTTTTGAACGTCACGGTGAAGTGCATGGAAGCCGTCCTCCGTTCGTCAGTCACGTGATGAGAGCAAGAGGATTGTTCTATAGGCGGTCCCACCAAGCCTTCATGTACTATTCACCTCAGTTCCTCGGGCTCCTTATGTAAGATATCCTTAAGAAACAAGTCCGGTTGTCTGTAAGCCCTACACCTTAACATTGCGGTGAGGCTTCGGGGTTTCTGGATGAACGGCCGGTCAGGCATCGAATCGGAGCCAAGCGAAGGGTGGGTGGCATCGAGGTGGAGAAGCAGTGTGTGCTTGTCGTAGATGATGACAAGGAGATCGTGAACGCCATCGCCATCAACCTTGAGAAAGAGGGCTTCGAGGCCCTGCGGGCACACGACGGCCTTCAGGCTCTGGATGTCCTGAACTCCCGAACAGTGCATCTGATCATCCTGGACGTCATGATGCCGAGAATGGACGGTCTCTCCGCCACACTGAAGATCCGCGAGCAGAAGAACATCCCAATCATAGTCCTATCGGCCAAGTCCGAGGATACCGACAAGATCCTGGGACTATCCATGGGCGCCGACGACTACGTCACCAAACCGTTCAACGCTGCCGAACTGATGGCGCGGGTCCGATCTCACCTCAGGCGCTACATGACCCTGGGAGACGTAAACGCCAAGCCAAAGTCCAGCGTCCTCCGCTCAGGCGGGCTCTCCTTCGATGTTGAGAGCCGCGTACTCAGCGTTGACGGTGAACCGGTGAGACTGACCGCCACGGAGACGGGGATCGTCGAGCTACTCATGCGTCATCCCGGTCGCATCTTCCCTGCCGAGGAGATCTACCAGCGTGTCTGGGGAGAAGAGGCCTACCGGGTTGAGAACACGGTGATGGTCCACATCCGCCGCATCCGCGAAAAGATCGAGATGAACCCCAAGGAGCCAAAATACCTGAAGGTGGTATGGGGCATTGGATACAAGATCGAGAAGTACTGAAAGTACTGAGGAGGTCGGTGAGGGGCGTCGCGTCAAGCGGAGCCGCCCGTTTGTGGCATGGCTCTCCTTCTTTCTAGGACTGGCTATTGTCGGAGGCTGCCTCCTCTCCGCCGCTGCTCTGATCCTCGCCGGAGGTCAGCGCCTGGATGCTCTAAAGGCGCCTTTTATGGACTACCGCGACACCAGTTTCTTCAGAGAACTCACCCGTTACTACTTCTCCATGCTGCTTACGTTGGCGAATGACCACTCCCGCGAGGGCGCGAACGAACCGTTTTGGAATAGAGGCTACGTGTCGCAGATGTTGAAGGACGAGGGCGAAAACCTGATGTACGGCATCGTAGTTGAGGCGGCAGGCGGAGAGATCGCCGTCGGAGAGGGCACAGGTGGAGACGCCGCCGGTGGAGAGGCCCCAGGGGGAGAAGCCACTGCCGGAGAGACCTCCGGTGGAGATAGCACTGCTGGAGACGGCACCGGTGCAGAAACCACGGGCA
>CAZYFG010000186.1:0-2678 GCA_964646835.1 uncultured Eubacteriales bacterium
CCGGGCACGAAGATGTAGACGCCGAGGATGTCCATGGGAATGACGGGTTCGACTACCTTGTAGCGCCCGGTCTTGGCCTCGGTCCCCAGGGCCTTCTGGTAGCGCTCATGTTGGGCAATGAGCTCGGCCGCCCTATCGAAGGCCAGGGCGTCGAACGCGGGCCTTTGCTGGGGAATCATAGCGAGCTCTCGGGCGAGCTGGGCTTCCTGTACCATAGATGGAAGGTCTCCGACGATCCCAGGACTGTCCATAAGCGTGTTGACGAGCTCCAGGGCGACCGGTTTCCTCTCGCTCCCGGAAAGGCCATGGAGGAGGACTTCTTCAGCCACGAGGGTGCGTTTGGAGCGGAGGTCCTCTATGACATGGCGGGCGCGGAGGATGAAGATGACGGTGCGTTCCTGCACTGCCTGAGAGTGGACCACTGCGGCTCGGGCCGCGGTGCGGAGGCTCCTTGTAGGATCTATGGCTTCTGCGAGGACGGTCCTGCAGAGCGCTTCCACGGCATCGTGATTGCGGCCCCAATACGTGAAGCCTTCGTTCACGGGCGCCTGGAATGCCAGCTTTGCTCCATCTTTCCCGCTCGCGGCTTCCAGCCAAGGCTTTAACTTGTCCGGGAAGGCGGCCCGCCGGAACTCCACTTCGAGTTCCTTGGCATCATGCTTGTGGGGTGTCACGCCGAAGAGCTGGTCCAAGGCCGAGACCACGAACCTGCAGACAGTCTCCGGACGGCCGACTGCCTCATCGGCGACAGCGAGGTCGTCTTCGATATCCTGCGCCTTGATGGCATTCTGCGCGAAAATCGACCTGAGGGAGGCTTCCTTCCGTTCGGTGACCGTGATCAGTTGGTCCAGGGCTTCTTCGGAACGCACAAAGTCTTCAAGAGCGAAGAGCTCGGGCTGGGAGACTGGCTTCCGCTTCTTTTCGGCCTCGGCAAGGACCGCCTTGAAGATGGTATCCAGGAATACCTTGGAGTCCTCAGGGAAGGGGATGCTGACACCGATATTGTCCCGGATGGTGCGAGCCTTTCGGTACAGCACCTTGAGCACCACTTGGTCCATTGGGTTGTCCTTGCCGTAGAGAAGACAAGTCTGGACTTCTTCCCGAGTTTGGCCAAAGCGATCCACCCTGCCTTCCCGCTGCTCAAGGCGATTGGGGTTCCAAGGTAGGTCGTAGTGGATTACCGCGTCAAAGAGCCCCTGAAGGTTGATTCCCTCAGAGAGGCAGTCTGTGGCCACGAGGACTCGCAGCTTCTTACCGGACTGTTCCGGAGTCATCTTGGCGATGCGGTCCCTCCGAACCTCATCAGGGTCTTCGCTGGTCACGCACTCGATAAGAGCGCCCTTCTCCAGGTTCTCAGCCAACTTCCTGGCTACATACTTGGCGGTCTCGATGAATCGGCAGAAGACGATGGGGCTATAACCAGCCTTATGCCACTTCCGTATTTGGGCTATGCAGGACTCGAGCTTCCTGTCGGCACCCAGATCGGTCAAGGCGCGGAGGCGAAGGGCGAAGCCCTCGAAGGCAGAGCGATCATCCGCCGTCCAGTCGGCCTTCTCCAGAAGAGGTGTCGGGAGCTCATCATCAGTGGACTCAGTCCGCTCGAAGTGCGGATTCTCCGTGTTCCCATCATCGGCATCTCCAGATGACGCGGGATCCTTGGCCACCTCCATGCCAGAAGCCCGATTCTCGAGCATCAAGGCTCCTGCGTCAGGGCTGGACATGATTCCCCTGAGCAATCCTAACGCGGACCAGTATCTGAATCGTCTCTGGTTCTCGCTTCTTGCCGATCGGGCCACCATCCTGGACGTGTAGAGGAGAAGGTCATCGTAGATGGCTTGATACGAGGGGGCGAGTTCATAGGGGAACTCGAGGGGAGTCCGTTTGGGGAAGGGTGTGCGCTCGTCCATCCAGACGGCGATATGCTCGCGTTTGCGTTGGACAAAGTACTTGGCCAGCTCGGCGCGGAAGGCCTGCTTGCCAGGTGCTTGTCCACCTCCTTCCGAATCCCAGGTAATGGTGGTGAAGTCTTCCCGCAGGAGGGCGAGAAGGGAGCGGAATTCGGACTCCTTGCCCGAGTGGGGCGTGGCGGTGACAAGGACAATATGCTGATCCTTCTTCCTAGCCAGCTCGGCCACAAGGCGATGTCTGAGCTGCTGGCTCTCGTGGGCGCCTTCCGGTTTGGCGCAAGCATGGACTTCATCCACGATGACCAGCTCCGGCGCTTGGGATACGAACACCGAGTAGCGATTGTCGGACTTGATGTAGTCGATACTGACTACCTGGTAGGGAAAATACTTGTACACGCTTTCGTCGCCAGGCACCTGGCGATCAAGGCTTGCCTGGGTACCCGTTCGCAGTATGACTGCGTCGATACCGAACTTTTCCTTGAGCTCGGTTTGCCATTGCTCGCAGAGGTGAGGCGGGCAGAGCACGGCGAAGCGCGCAATCTCGCGCCGCTCAAGGAGTTCCTTGGCGATGAGCAGAGCTTCGATGGTCTTGCCCACACCGACATCATCGGCCAGGAGCAACCTTACCGGCCCCTTCTGCCTGAGGGCCATGATGAGCGGAACCATTTGGTAGCTTCGGGGCCTAAAGCTCAGTTTCGCGGCACAGCGGAAAGGGCCTGCCGCCGAACGGAGGGAGAGCCTCGACGCATCAAAAAGCAGTCTGGCGGCGCG
>CAZYFG010000186.1:2736-3329 GCA_964646835.1 uncultured Eubacteriales bacterium
CATCATCCTCCCGCCCATCGAGGGGCTTGAGTCTGAGGAGGTCCTCGCGTTCAGAAGGAAGCACTACCCAGTCACGTCCACGGGCGCGTACTAGGGTTCCTGTTTTATATTCCATGTTCTTCACCGTACCTTGCGGAAAATGTCGGGCCTGCTGGCTACGAGCTCGTCAAGGGAATCCTTATAGTAGTACACGATGTAATCCTGCCCAAGATCGTAGATCGCCTCTCGCTGTCGATCGTCCCTGTCCTTGACGCCTTCCGTGTCATGGGGCGTCCCATCGCAGAACACATGGACGGGCAGGGCATTCTTCCCCGGACCGGCGGCATAGTAGAAGTCAGGCTGGCAGTACAGCCCAGGTATGCGGCGCTGCGCCTCATCGGGGAGGCGCAAGCCATGCGCATGGAGATACTCGAGGAATTTCTTCTCGGTCGAGCTCGAGCTGTCATAGGTTTCAAGAAGCCGCGAGTAGTGCTCCTCGTAGGTCCCTGCTTCGCTCGAGCCCACCTCCACCCGCGCGCTCCGAAGCCGTTCCAGGGTGTGCTTGATGAGGAAGCGGTCGATCACCGGATGGTCAGGCTGGTTGTAGTAGCTCA
>CAZYFG010000187.1:0-1198 GCA_964646835.1 uncultured Eubacteriales bacterium
GTCGACAAGGTCCGAGGTTATTAGAAGGCGGTGACCCATTGGGACGGGACAGAGCCGTTGGAGAGTTCCGGCAAGAGGCAAGACCTTTCATCAAGTGGGCCGGAGGCAAGAAGCAAATCCTGCCCCACCTGCTCGCCAGAGCGCCGCGCGAGTTCGGGACTTACTTCGAGCCTTTCCTGGGCGGGGGAGCCCTGTTTTTCTCGCTGTCTCCCGGCAAGGCCGTCCTTTCAGACCTGAACCCCTACTTGGTAAATGCCTACTCGATAGTGCGGGACCGGGTGGATGAGCTGGCCGAGTCGCTTCAGGCTCACCGGGCTGACAAAGAGTACTACTACATGATGAGGGACCTTTCGCCCGAGGCTATGTCTCAGGTCGAAAGGGCCTCATGGTTCATCTACCTCAACAAGACGTGCTACAACGGCCTTTGGAGGGTGAACAAGAGCGGCCGGTTCAATGTGCCTTTCGGGCGGTACAAGAAACCGAAGATCCTGGACCGGGAAAACCTTCACGCGGCGTCCAGAGCGCTCCAAGGGGCCCGCGTCATGTGCTCCGACTTTGAAGAAGCGGTCCAAGGGGCCATCCCGGGCGACTTTGTGTATTTTGACCCGCCGTACTCGCCTCTTGGCGGTACCGCACGCTTTACCTCATACACCGGGGAAGGATTTGGAGAGGAGGAGCAGGAACGTCTCGCCGGGGTCTTCAGACGGCTAAGCCGGAGAGGTGTCCTCGTCATGCTGAGTAACTCCGACGTTCCTCTCGTGCGCAGGCTCTACAGGGGTTTCCGTATCGACACGGTTCAAGCGTCCAGGGCCATCAATTGCAGGGGCGACAGGCGCGGGCCCGTTGACGAAGTGGTAGTTACCGGTTACTGATTTGGAGGTGACGGGTGTGGTTTCGGAAGAACGGCTGATCGGGCTCCTAAAGGATTTGGTACGAACGAAATCGGTCAACCCGGACCTTGTTCCAGGCGGAAACGGAGAGGCGGAAATCGCCCAATACCTGGGCGGTTACATGGAGTCCATGGGGCTCCGTGTCCGATACCAGGAGGTAGCGAAGGGACGCCTGAACGCCATCGGAGTCTTGAAAGGCACAGGCGGCGGGCGAAGCCTCCTCTTGAACGGACACATAGACACCGTCGGCATTGAGGGCATGACCATAGACCCGCTTGAGCCGGTGTTGTCCGGTGGCCGGCTGTACG
>CAZYFG010000187.1:1393-3313 GCA_964646835.1 uncultured Eubacteriales bacterium
ATGTGGCGGACGCGGCCATCGTGACGGAACCCACTGCCAACAAGGTCTGCGTGGCCCACAAGGGTTTCGCGTGGATAAAGGTCGAGGTGACAGGCAAGGCGGCCCACGGGTCGCTGCCTTCCGAGGGCGTTGACGCCATCATGGGCGCAGGCAGATTCCTTGTCGAGGTCGGCAACTACTCCAGAGAGGTACTGGCTTCCAAAAAGCACCCGCTCTTGGGTCCGCCATCGGTTCACGCCTCACTGATCGAGGGCGGCTCAAACCTTTCGACCTATCCTGCCCGGTGTGTGGTGCAGCTCGAGCGCCGCACAATACCCGGTGAGAACAAAGAGACGGTGGAGAATGAGATGGGACGGCTCATCGAGGCCGTGAAATCACGAGACCCGTCCTTCCATGGAGATGCCGAGGTGTTCTTCTACAGGCCGTCCTTCGAGGTTTCTCCGTCCGAAACCGTGGTCCAAGCCGTGAGCGACGCCCTGAGGGAAACACTTGGACGGGAGCCTGAATACGTCGGCACCCATCCGTGGCTGGATTCGGCGATCCTGCAAGGCGCGGGGATACCCACGGTGATCTTGGGTCCGGACGGAGCCGGCGCCCACAGCGCCGTCGAATACGTCGACTTCCCATCGGTAGTGGACACGGCCAGGATTCTCGCTTCGGCGATTAGGAGGATCTGCGGCTGAACCGGAAGGGCAGGGTGGGCTCAATGTCAGTTCACAGGATAGGTGTGGATGTTGTCCCAGTTGGCCGCATAAGGCGGAGCCTGGAGTCCCACGGCGAAGCTTTTCGCCGGAGGCTCTTGACACCGGATGAGTCCGAGCACTGCCGGGGGCCTCGCGAGGCCGAGAGGGTGGCCGGCAGGGTAGCGGCGAAGGAGGCCATCATGAAGGTTTTGGGGAACGGCTGGCCCGCCATATCGTGGACTTCCATTGAGGTGCTTCCGGACAAGTCGGGGCGCCCGGTGGTTCGCCTTTCGGGAAAGGCGGCCGAGACCATGCGAGAACTTGGCCTTTCGGCCGTTGACGTCTCGATCACCCACGACGGCGACCTGGCCATCGCGGCTGCCCTTGGCACCGGTTCCAAGCGGGAGGTGGCGGATCCGTGTTCTTAGCCAGTGCGGAGGAGATGAGGGAGATTGACCGCCGGGCAGTCCAAGCCGGGCTGTCTGTGGCCGTCCTCATGGAGAACGCAGGCCGTGCCCTGGCCGAGGCGGTCCTTGAGATGGGACTTGAGATTGGAGCCCTTGAGACGGGAACTCAGGAGAGGGGTTCAAGGGTAGTCGTGTTGGCGGGCCCCGGCCAGAACGGCGGAGACGGGCTGTGTGCCGCGAGACATCTTTCGTCGCGAGGCCTCGCCGTGCAAGTGGTCCTCATGGCTTCGCCTTCTCGGATGACGCCGGAGGCGAAAGCGAACCTGGAGGCGCTCTCAGCCTACCCCGTGGAGGTGTTTCTCGTAGAGGGAGACGGGACCGGGTTCCAGGACGTCCGTGACCGTCTTTCCGGGCCCTCCGTGGTGATTGACGCCCTCCTCGGGACAGGTCAGAAAGGCGCTCCGAGGCCCCCTCTTGACGAGGCCATACGGTGGGCGGCCGAGTCGGGCGCGCCAATCCTTTCGTGTGACGTCCCGACAGGTGTCGATTCCGACACGGGGTGTGTCTACCATCCGGCGGTGAAGGCGGACGTGACCGTGACCATGGGCCTCCCCAAACGGGGGCTTTACGTATACCCCGGACGCAAGTTCGCGGGACGCATTGTGGTGGAGCCTCTCGGGCTGCCGCCCTCCCTTCTCTCATGTGGTGGTGAAGTCACGGCCATGACTTTGGACGATGCAAGAGGTCTCGTTCCGCGGAGGGAGGCCGACCATCACAAAGGGCTTTCCGGTCACGTATTTGTCACGGCGGGTTCGCAGGGGATGGCCGGG
>CAZYFG010000188.1:0-308 GCA_964646835.1 uncultured Eubacteriales bacterium
CCAGAGGACAGTGCCTCTTTCGATGACCTCTGGATTAGGCCCGGGCCCGCAAGTCACGACCCGGGCGTTCACTATGGCCGTTGGTTTCACTACGGGAAGGCCTCCTTTCGTTCTCTCTACTCCTTCAGGAATTCCCTTAGCGAGAGCCCGTATCCTGCCGTCTCCCGCGAAAGGGGCAGGTGGCGGGCCGCCCGGTGCCGAATGAGAGTGAGAGTAAGCAAACCGACCGGAGCAGGGAGGGAGCGACGGCCCGGCGGGCCGCCCGGAGGAGGAGCTGCAGGCACAGAGCGAAACGCAGAGGAGCGCGG
>CAZYFG010000188.1:318-2186 GCA_964646835.1 uncultured Eubacteriales bacterium
GGGATACTCCAGGGACACCTGGATGTGCCGCTTTCCGAGAAAGGGCGCAGGCAGGCCAAGGCCGTAGCGGAGGCTCTATCCAGGATACGGCTTGCCGCGGTGTACTCAAGCGATCTGTCCAGGGCCCGCGAGACCGCCGAAACCATAATGATGGGGAGGAGCTGCCAACTGGTCCTCGACAAGCGCCTCCGCGAGCTGGACATGGGCGGCATCTCGGGGCTCACGCTGGAGGAATCCCGAGTGAATTACCCGGAGTTCCACGCCCAACTGGCCGTGGACCCGTACGGCACCCGGAGGCCCGACGGCGGCGAATCCAGGCTGGACCTCAGAGACCGCATATCTCGCGCCCTGGACGATATATACAAACGACACAAGGACGCCCGGATTGGTCTCGTCTCCCACGGCGGGGCGATCAACGCCCTCCTCAGCATTGTTTCGTCTGACGGCACCTGGCCAAGCCTCGTAGTGGCAAACTGCTCGGTGACCGTCCTCGAGCGTGACGATACCGGGTGGAGAACGGTCAAAGTGAATGACTGCGAGCACTTGAGAGCCCTCGGAGATGACCTGGACTTCCCTCGCGACCCGAGCGGAGGCTAGCAAGCGCCCCCTTTCGCCGGACCCATTCGGCGCACGCATACCGGATGCTATTCCCCCACAAGGAATTTTCCTCCGTCTCTCAAATAAAAGATTTGCGACTATATTCACAAGGAGGGGACGGATTTGGGGGACGGTTCCTTTCCGGACTCGGGCGAAGCCAGGTTATTCATGGATCCCCATCCCGACAGGGCCCGGGAGTATTTCCGCACGAAGAGCCGGGCCATGGTCCCAAAGACCATGACCGTCAGCGAGGCGGTCCGGCGGTTCGTGAAAGACGGGGACTACCTGGCCGTCGGGGGCTTCGGTACCAACAGGATACCTACGGCTCTCCTGCATGAGGTGCTCCGCCAAGGCAGGAAGTCCCTGGGCCTTTCGGGCCACACGGCAACCCACGACTTCCAGATACTCGCCGCAGGAGGAGCCATAGACAGGGTCGATGTCGCCTACGTCATAGGACTGGAGGCCAGAGGCCTCTCCAAGGCAGCCAGGAGGCTCTTCGAGGAAGCCCGGATAGAGGTTTGCGAGTGGACCAACGCAGCCTTGGCTTGGAGGTACAAGGCCGCGGTCATGGGCATCCCCTATATACCGGCCAGAGTGATGCTTGGGTCCGATACCTTCGCGAAGAGCGCCGCCAAGACCGTAACGTGTCCGTACACGGGCCTCAAACTGGTAGCTCTTCCTGCCCTGTATCCCGATGTCGCCTTCATTCACGTCCACCGGTCTGACATCTACGGCAATGCCCAGATCGACGGCATCACGGTAGCCGATCTGGACGTTGCCCGCGCTTCCAAGAGGGTAATACTGACCACCGAGGAGGTAGTCCCGACGGACTACATTCGAGAGGATTCGTCCCGCACCGTAATAACTCATTACTGCGTGGATGCCGTTTGCCACGTTCCCTACGGGAGTTACCCCGGAAACATGCCCTACGCCTACTTTTCCGATGAGGACCATCTGAGGGAGTGGCTGGCCAACGATTCAAAACCCGAGACGCTGGAACCATTCCTGCAAAAGTACATCTACGGCACAAAAGATTTCTCCGAGTACCTGGAACTGTGCGGCGGCGAAGCGAAGATGGAGGCCCTTCGCAGAAAGGAGTTTCTCAATGAGTAAGTACAATGCCATGGAACTCATGATCTGTCTCGCCTCCAGGTTCCTTGAGGACGGCAGGACGGTCGTTGTGGGGACGGGCGCTCCTTGCGCTGCGGCCATGCTGGCCCAGAAGACCCACGCTCCAAACCTGACCGTGCTGTTTGAGGCCGGAGGGGTGG
>CAZYFG010000188.1:2196-2830 GCA_964646835.1 uncultured Eubacteriales bacterium
CGAGCATGACGGATATCATGGACGCCTGCCAGCGTGGGGTCGTGGACTACTGCTTCCTGGGCGGCGCCCAGATCGACATGTACGGAAACATCAACTCGACGGTGATAGGAGATTTCCAAAAACCCAGGGTCAGGTTGCCGGGTTCGGGAGGCGCCAATGACCTGGCTTCGCTGACCTGGCGCACCATGGTCATCACTCCCCACGACGCCAGGAGGTTTGTCCCCAAAGTCGACTTCGTGACGAGCCCCGGCTACCTCACGGGCAAAGGGGCCAGAGAGGCTGCGGGACTGCCGCCCGGCACCGGCCCGTACAAGATAATCACCAACTTGTGCGTCATGGGGTTCGATGAGGAGACGCGCAGGATGAAGGTGGAGAGCCTCCACGTGGGCGTCACCAAGGAGGACGTAGTTGCCGCGACCGGTTTTGAACTGCTATGGCCCGAGCGCATACTCGCAAGCGGCGAGCCCACCGAAGCGGAACTTAGGCTCCTCAGAAACGAAGTTGACCCAATGAAGTACATTATCGGCCGCGAGGCCGTCTAGGGGGAGAAACGACATGCAGAGACCCGTCATTGTGAGCGCGGTGCGGACGCCAATCGGCACCATGGGAGGCGCCATTTCTGGCGTGACCGCGG
>CAZYFG010000188.1:2840-3189 GCA_964646835.1 uncultured Eubacteriales bacterium
CAAAGGAGCCCTTCAGCGCCTCGGCGGAGCCTCAGTCCATGTAGATGAAGTGATCATGGGGAACGTCCTTCAAGCGGGCCTGGGACAGAACGTCGCCAGGCAGTGCGCGGTGAAGGCGGGCCTTCCTTACGAGGTCCCCGCCACGACCGTGAACAAGGTTTGCGGCTCGGGACTCAAGGCAGTCGCCCTGGCAGCGCAGGCCGTCAGGACCGGAGAGGCGGAAGTCCTGGTGGCAGGCGGGACCGAGAGCATGGATATGGCCCCATACCTCTTGGAGAAGGCAAGGTACGGATACCGGATGGGGCACGCCTCCTTGACCGACGAGATGATCAAGGACGGACTTTGGTGC
>CAZYFG010000189.1:0-1670 GCA_964646835.1 uncultured Eubacteriales bacterium
TGGCCGTCCGTTTCGCCCTGCACCGTCTTCGGGGTACAACCCGGGCGGCGAGCCGTTGGACACGCCGGTCAAGGTACAGGCGTCATTGGAAGGGTTCTTCGGTTTCGAACTCGGGTCGACACTGGAGTCCCAGTACTACCTGGTTGGGTCTCCTGGAGCAACGGCCACGGTGAGGCCGGCGGCTTCCACCCATGCAGTCGAGTGGAGGTACCGCAGCTCGTTTACCCAACAAACAGGTAGAAGCACGCAGATAATGCTTCCTGACATCCAGGAAACGGCGACCGCTCTTTCGGTCCGTTTCGGGGCCGCCAGCGGGAACGTGCTGAGAGCGTACCTCATGCGTTTTGACAAACTCTCATCGAGGTGGATCGAAGTCGGAAGGGCCCTCACGACCAATTCGGGAGTCGGAGAGATCCACCTGCCAAATCCGATTGCGGGCAAGTACACTGTCCATATTGAGGCCTACGGGGCGGGACCCCACGCTTATGTCGAGGTCGACATGAACCTCATGTCAGGCGCAGGCACTCCCATGCCGGGCATTCCGCGGTCGATCGCCGCAGGGTCTTCCACTCTGGAAGTCCCCCTTCCAAGGGGCGAAGATGAGCCCTTGTACCTTATTGTCCTCAGGCAGTCAGACTCAAAGGTGATTGGCGTTCTGGAGCGTTCTCGGGTTGACCCTGCTGACGTCCCCGTTGTCCAGGTCTCCACGGGTTCCGACATAAAGACGGTGAGGGCGTTCTGGAGGGCCGACCTGAAGCCCGCGGATGTGCTGGTGACCATCGGAGGAGTCAGCTACCAACTAAGCGGCGGCCGCGTTACCGCCCCGATCCCCGACGGTCTCCCGCCAAGCTACCGTACAAAGGACGGTACGCGGGTCTTGCTGATACCGCCCGACAGAGCTTCGTGACGCGACTCCAAGGTATAATACAGACATCACCTGGTAGATAGCACGCCATTTCTGTTAGGAAGTGACCGCCTTGTCCAAGTCCAACATTGTGTCCAAACCCAACCCTAATCCTCGCATCATTCTGAGTCTCTCGCTCCAACCACTATCATTGCTTCGCTCTTTCCTGACCGTACTGTTGGCCTTGGCTTTGGTCCTTCCTATGGCCGGTCCGGTCTTTGGGGCTCCGGTTGCCCAAGACCAGGATTCAGAACAGGCCACTTTAGACATACAGGTTCCAGAAGCCGAGAAGACCATGTTGCAGATCCTCCTTCAGGTGAAGGATCTGGTCCTTAAGGCGCATCCGTCGGACGTTACGGCGAAGGCGATGTATGAAGGAATGCTCAGGGGACTCATGGATAGCCTGGGAGACCCCTATTCCGAATTTCTAACGGTAGAGGAGTACGCCAAGTTCACCAGCGCCATGAACAGCACCTATTCAGGGGTAGGCTTGGTGATTCAGCTGGTCGACGGAAAGGTCACAGTTATGAGCCTTGTCAGGGGCGGCCCGGCCGAAGAAGCAGGGGTAAGGCCCGGAGACGTAATACTCAGCGTGGATGGCAAAGAATACGACAACGTGAACGATGTTTCCGACGCGTTGCGCGGGCCTGAAGACACCGGTGTTGTCCTTGTGGTGACGCGTCCCTCCACCGGCGAGGTCCTCCACTTTGGCTTGAGCCGCCGCCTCCTCACCCCGTCCGCGGTGCACGCCGAAGACCTGGGCGAC
>CAZYFG010000189.1:1680-3173 GCA_964646835.1 uncultured Eubacteriales bacterium
AGGATCAAGGGACTGGGAGCCAAAGGGCTCATCCTGGATCTTAGGGACAACCCGGGCGGACTACTGGACGCCGGGTTAGAGGTCACCCAACACCTAGTGCCTAAAGGGCCCATCCTGGAACTGCAGGGAAAGACCGAGAGGCAGATCATTACCGGTTCCCAAGACACGGCGCCCATACCCGTAGTCGTGCTCGTGAACGAGAGAAGCGCCAGTGCATCTGAGATAGTGGCCGGCGCCGTGCGCGATTACGGGGTCGGCGTTCTGGTGGGCGCGCGCACCTACGGCAAGGGCAGCATCCAGCAAGTTATCCCCCTGGGCGAGGAGCTGGGCGCCATCCGACTCACCATAGCCAATTACTACACTCCGTCGGGTACAGCCATTTCAGGCAACGGTCTTCTGCCTGACATAGAGGTTGGCCTCGATCCGGCGCTTCCCGCGAAGCTGGAGTACGATCGTGTGCTTACGAACGGTTTGGTCGGACTGGACGTGCTGGCGCTTCAGGAGACGCTTGCCTACCTTGGGCACTACACAGGGAAGGTCGACGGCATCTTCGGGCCGCGCACCGACCAAGCGGTGCGAGCCTTCATGGCAGGACAAGGCAGGGCCTATAACGGCTCTCTTGGACGCAGCGAGGTGGAAGCCCTGAATGCCACAGTGGCGACCAAAGCCCTCGCAGCCTCGGATACCGCCTACCTGCGTGCGCTGGACGTCTTGCGGGATCGCCTGGCGACCGGCCGGTGGCATGTGAGCCAGTAACCAGTGGCTCGCCCGTGACCAGTGGCTGGCCGGTGACTGGCCTGCAATCTGCCTACCGTAGGTGGCTCCGGTGTTCTATCCCTGCTGCGCCAGAGAGGTAGGTTTCCTGGGTGAGCGCCAGTATTCTATCGCGAACACTGCGAGCACCGAGACAAAGCCCCCTAGGACGGCTGCGACCACGGTGTTCAGGAGCTTCTGGGGCTTCACGGGATCTACGAGTTCCACCGCCGGTGACACCACGTTCATCTGGGGCATAGTCGCCGCGATCTTATTGATGCTGTCAGTGAACGAGGCTATTTGGTTGGTCAAGTCCCTCTCCTGGGTCTCCAGGAGATGCATTTGATTCTGGTAGTCCAGCAGCATGGCGTACTTGGCTTCATAGTCCGCTTTGAGAGACGGAAGCGCGGACGATATCTCCTGGAGCCGGGTAAGCGTCTCGCTGAGTTCCACTCGTTTGAAGGTCAGGCTCTCGCTAAGGCTTTGGTACACCTGGTTCGGGATCTCAGTTTCACGCCCCGACCAGTCAGGTGGTCCGGGCAACATGGGAGGCGTGGTCTCCAACGCCTTCTCAATTTCTTCGATGCCCTTCACCAATTCCCGTTCCCTGAGCTTTGCTTCAACCTGCCTGTTTAGATGAGAGGTGACTTGGCCGGCCAACCGGTTGACTTCCGACTGGAGGGCCGCCAGATTCGTGGTCTGCTTCAGGATCGCGATCTCGTCACGCACCGATACGAGCA
>CAZYFG010000190.1:0-1558 GCA_964646835.1 uncultured Eubacteriales bacterium
CTCCGGAGGCAACGGGCGGCAAGGCGTACACGAAGACGGTCAGACAGGCCGTCATCGAGAGCCTGGGCGACCGGATGAAATCCTTGTAGCCGTCGCCACTCGGCTTCCATTGAGTCTTCCGTTACATCGTTCTATCAGGATGGACCGGGCGTAATGAAAACGGACCGGCTTGCGCTGTAAAGAAGGCCATCCCGTCGGCCGGACGGGATGGCCAACGAGTGTCTCCAGTCCCTGAATCGCCCGTGTTTCGGGTCTCCCGTGCTCCGGGCCTCCCGCATTCCGGGTCTCCTGAATCCTGCCTATCTGATTACCTTCACCCTTGTTGCCCGAAGGACGGTCCCTTTGTACGTGTAGCCGGTCTGTAGTTCCTCGATAACGGTTCCGTGTTCTCCTCCGCCATCTTGGGCTGCAACGGCGTCGTGGTACTCCGGGTCCATCACCTTGCCGACAGGCGATTCTATCGGTTCCACGCCCTCGCGGAGAAGCACATCCATAAGCTGCTTCTGTATCATGACAACGCCCTTGTGGAATGCGTCGAAGTTGGCATCCCCCGAAGAGCGGCCTTTCTCGGAAGCCTTGAGGAAACGCTCGAAGTTGTCCATGACGTCCAGAAGCGCCTTCATGAACTCGGCCTTTTCTCTCAGGAGGCGGTCCTCGAAGTCCCGCTCGGTCCTTCTCCTGAACCCATCGAAATCCGCCTTGGCGCGGTTGTACTGGTCAAAAAGGGCCGTTGCCTTGGATTGCCACGTGTCCCGCTCTGAGGCAACCCGGGTCACCTCCTCGGTTAGGGCCCCGAGCTGCTCCTCAAGTTCCGCTACCCGAGCAGTGAGTTCTTTGACCCGGTCCTCGGGTTCAGCCTCACCCTGAGGCACCTCCGACGTATCCGGAACCTTCTCCTCACGAGTTTCTTCCTGAGGGCAGGTCACCTCATCAGGGCAGGTGCTCTCTCGTGGCTTTCCTTCCCTATCGTCAACTGGCTTCTTATCCACTACGTACCGCCCTTTCGGCTAGAGCTTGGGGTCTTCTTTGTCCTTCTCTTTGAAGTCAGCGTCGTAGACTTCCCCTTTGGGCCGGCCTTGCTGCGCCCCGGTCTCCGTGCCCTGGCCCTCCGAACCCGTGGCTCCACCTTGACCGGTCGCCGCTTGCTTGTAGAGCTCCTCGGCCAGTTTGGCCGCGGAATCCCTCAAGCTCTCGGCTGCCTTGTTCATATCCTCGGTCGAACCGGTCTTCAGGGTCTCCTTGGCGCTCTCGAGGGCTTTCTCGACCTTTGCCTTTTCATCCTCCGAGACCTTGTCGCCCGCGTCCTTCAGGCTCTTCTCCCCGGTGTAGATAAGGTGCTCGAGACCGTTCCTGGCGTCTACGGCTTCGCGCTGCTTCCTGTCTTCTTCGGCATGCTTCTGGGCCTCTTCGACCAGCTTGTCAACCTCTTCCCTCGGAAGCTGGGTTGAGGCTTTGATGGTGATGTTCTGCTCCTTGCCCGTACCCATGTCTTTGGCCGTGACTTTCAGAATGCCGTTGGCGTCGATATCGAAGGCCACCTCTATCTGGGGCACGCCTC
>CAZYFG010000190.1:1568-3170 GCA_964646835.1 uncultured Eubacteriales bacterium
TTCCGCATTCAAGCTTGAAATATTGTCAAGCACGCCGTCCGCGTCAATGTCAAAGGCCACCTCTATCTGGGGCACGCCCCTCGGGGCGGGAGGGATGCCGGTCAGCATGAACCGGCCAAGAGTCCGGTTGTCCTTGGCCATCTGCCTCTCGCCCTGGAGCACGTGGATCTCGACCTGAGTCTGGAAGTCTGCGGTCGTAGAGAACATCTGGCTCTTGCGTACAGGGATAGTCGTATTGCGGTTGATTAGCGGCGTCGCGACACCGCCGTAGGTCTCCACGCCCAGCGTAAGCGGGGTGACGTCCAATAGGACGATATCCTTGACGTCTCCCGCGAGGACCCCGCCCTGTATGGCTGCACCCACGGCCACTACCTCGTCAGGATTCACGCTGCGGTTTGGTTCTTTGCCCGTGAGCGACCGGACGAGTTCCTGGATGCGGGGCATCCGCGTGGAACCGCCCACCAGGATGACCTCGTCCACGTCCTTTACATCCACTTTGGCGTCGCTCAGGACCTGGCGGAAGGGCCTGACACACCTTTCAGTGAGATCAGCGGTCAGTTCCTCGAACTTGGCTCGCGTGACCCGGACCTCCAGATGGAGCGGCTGGCCCTCCCTGTCGGCCGAGACGAACGGGAGACTGACCGTGGTCTCGAGGACCTGGGAAAGCTCGACCTTCGCCTTCTCGGAAGCCTCGATGAGCCTCTGAAGGGCGCGTCTGTCCTTGCGGAGGTCTATGCCGTACTCTTTCTGGAACTCGGATGCCACGTAGTCGACGATTCTCTGGTCATAGTCATCGCCACCCAGGTGAGTATCGCCTGCCGTGGCGAGGACCTCCAGAACACCGTCGCCGACCTCTAGGAGGGATACGTCGAAAGTCCCGCCGCCCAAGTCCCATACGAGTATCTTCTGGTTCTTCTTCTTGTCGATCCCGTAGGCGAGCGAGGCAGCCGTCGGTTCGTTGATGATCCTCAGGACCTCGAGGCCCGCGATGCGGCCGGCGTCTTTCGTCGCCTGTCGCTGGGCATCGTTGAAATAGGCGGGGACCGTGATCACGGCCTGAGTGACCGGCTCGCCGAGATACTTCTCGGCGTCTTCTTTCATCTTCCTAAGTATGTGGGCCGAGACCTCTTCCGGGGTGATCTCGTTGTCGATGGCGGGCAGGTAGACCCGCACCTCATCGTGCTTGCCCCTCCGGATCTGATACGGGATCCGGCCTCTCTCCAGTTCCACTTCGTCGTATCTGCGACCGATGAATCTCTTTATCGAAAAGACCGTATTCTCCGGGTTAAGGACGCCCTGGCGCTTGGCCAGCTGGCCCACCAGTTTCTCGCCCTTCTTGGAGAACCCAACCACCGATGGAGTGAGCCGCGAACCTTCCGAGTTGATTATCACGGTAGGCTCGGAGCCCTCCATGACAGCGATGACAGAGTTGGTGGTCCCTAAGTCAATGCCGACTACTTTGCCCATATACGCACCTCCGTTGACTGTCTGTTGACTGTCTATCATCCTGGCCACGACCGGGTCCGTCACGCTCGCCGTCCTCCATAGCCAGGATCACCCTCACACCTTGAAGGTTTACGCCTCTCTCTCTGCACAAATAGA
>CAZYFG010000191.1:0-219 GCA_964646835.1 uncultured Eubacteriales bacterium
AGCCGACTTCTGACCCAATCGCCTGAGCTCCCGAGCAGGTGGGCGTTCAGAGCGTCGAAATCCACGTAGTTCCTTACCGGAACTAAAGCGTTTCTCCGCATGTATCCCACCAGGTTCTCCGCGGCCCCTTTCTCGTGAGCCTGGCCTGGGTTGCAGAAATCGGCTTCGAACAGATAGTGGGCCTTCAGGCTGGAGAAAGTCTCGTGCTCTTCGCGCCAT
>CAZYFG010000191.1:291-2190 GCA_964646835.1 uncultured Eubacteriales bacterium
GGGAAGGTGGCACCAGATGCGCTGCCAACGGCTATCCTCAACTCCGATTAAGCCACTGGTCCCACTTCGCAGGAATGATGGAGATCACTGAACGGGTCAGGGCACTGCGTTCAAGGGCAAGTGCCAATACTCAGTCCCAATCCTGGCTATCAGTATACCGAGGCTGAGCAGTCAGCACGCTTTGGCTGCAGCAAGGAGACTAGCAATTACCTCCGTCATGCGGCGTTCCAATCAGCCTTGCCAGGCGATCCTTCTTGTACTGCTGCAATTGGTTCGGTAGATGAGCGCCCGGGATCCCCAGCTTCAGCTCGGACTCTAGTTGCGCACGTAGTTGGTACTCAAGGTGTTGATAGTTGTCCTCGCGACTATGCACTAGTTTAGGATCGATAAAGACATAGAAACACCACAAGTTACGGTGGTCTGTCTCCAGGCTCTTGATGGCATCCCCAACTCCGAATACTTTGGGACACTCCCGGAAGGGAAGGATGGAGTACCCGGTGTGGACGAGAATATTGGCGTGCTTGAACGACATCCCTTCCGGCGCACAGTATACTAGCACTTGGCCGGGACGGCCACCGAGGTATTCCGCCGCCCTATCCTCCCACTTCCTGCGGGCATCCGGATCGGCAAAGTGTGCGATAATCTCCTTACGCAGATCCTCTCTAGTGTCCAGCAACGCCCAGCAAGGTTTGTGGAGAGCTCGGTTGCGCAAGGCGCATGCAAGAGGGGTGGCTACTGGGTGCTTTAGGTCCAGCAGATATCGGATTAGCTCGTCATCGCCGAAGCCGTGGAGAGGGCCCTTGAGATCCATAAGGTCTTTGCGTCTTGCCCTGGGGAATACCTCCTGCACAGCCCGGGCAATCATCGTAGACGCAGCGATTTTCGTCGGGTGGTAATAGACTCTCTCCCCAAGGAAGTATCTGAGTCGCAGGAGGTAGAGCATGTCGCTTACGATGTCGCGCCGGATAGCGCCCTTCTTGTCGAGCTCAATCGTAAGGTGGTACTCCTGTTGCGCACCCCTGTCGGTTCTTACGGGCGTTGCCGAGATGTAGAAGTACCGCAGCAGTCGCTCGTCCAGCCGGTATGGGATTCCCGTGAAGTGGTAGTCCCGCTTGAGATAATCGCGAAGGTCTGCCGAGACGGTGCCGGACACTATCTCGGCGATGGCTCGGGCCTTCCCAGTCGCCGTGCCGGCCAAACAGGCTACGACCTGTTCATAATTCAGCGTACCTCCGCCCTCCTCCATACTATACCGGTCGATGATGTCCTTGAATGGGTAGAGAGCGTCCCGGATTGTCTGCTCGCCGTCGTCATGCGGGTCCAGCACGCCCAGTTCATCCTCGATCGAGTGCCCGAACGGGATGTGAGATACGTCGTGAAGCAAAGCACATAGCCTAGCCAGTTTCACCTCTTCCGCGTTCAGACGGATTTGGTCCTTATCCGCACTCGGGAACGAGTTGATCGCTTCTATGATACGCTGCGCTTCCTCCAGCGTCCCAAGCGAGTGCTCGAACCGGGTGTGGAGCGCACCCGGGTAGACCAAGTACACCATCCCGAGTTGGCGGATGTGGCGTAGCCTCTGGAACGCAGGATTGTCGATAATCTCGTTTTCCCACTTGGTAAGCCTAATGTCGCCCTGAACCGGGTCTCGGATGATCCGCTCAAACGTCAGGATGACGGGTTCTTCCGGCAACGAGGATGGAACGTCGTTGTCGGAGTTCTCCCCACCTGTGCCGCTGAACATGGAGACACCCCCTACCCCCCTGATTTGGAAGCAAATTCTAGTCGCTGGGCAACAATTCCTGCGGGCATCGCGCCGTGATCCATGGCAGAATTACGCTAATGCATAGAAAGCCGGAGACAGCCCCGTCCTTTCGCGGTAGACTCTCGAAATCTGCT
>CAZYFG010000191.1:2218-3151 GCA_964646835.1 uncultured Eubacteriales bacterium
CGCCAGCGCGCATCCTCCGAAGCCTGCCCCGGTCATACGCGCACCGGTGTAGCCTTTGGCCTGCAAGGCTGCTTCGACCAAAGCATCCAGTTCGGGACCGGTTACCTCGTAGTCCTCCTTGAGCGATCTGTGGGATTCCGCCATGAGAGCACCGAACTCAGCAACGTTCCCTTGCCTCAGGAAGTCCGCGGCCGTCTTGGTCCTCAAGTGCTCCGTCACGACGTGCCACGCCCGCTTCTGGAGCACCGGGTCATCCACGTACCGCTGGACGTCTTCGAGGGAGGCCTGACAAAGGTTGGGGATTCGCCTGTGCTTAGCGATCAGGATTAGGGCCGCAGTGCACTGAGCCCGCCTCTCGTTGTACGCCGAGGCGGCCAGACTCCTCTCCTTGCGGCTGTCCATGATGACGAATCGGTAATCTCCCGTCTTCCCCATGGCCACGGCGAACTGGTCCATGATCCCGCACTGCACTCCAACGAACTCGTTCTCCACCTTGCGGCAGAGCTTGGCGAGCCAGACTCTGTCCACGTCCGCCCCGCGGAGAACTGAATATGCCGTCACGAGCTCCAGAGCAGCGGAAGACGAGAGCCCGGCCCCGATAGGAAGGTCGGAAAGGTATAGGAGGTCGCACCCCGGGACGGGCAGTCCTTCCTTCATCAAGTACCTCGCGACGCCTTCGGGGTAGGCGGACCAACTGCCCGATAGCACGGGTGAAGGGACCGTCCCGATGGGTTCGTTATCTAGGTTTGCCGGCCCATGGCAGACCTCTGATCGCTCCACATCGCCCAACCTGAGGCAGACCTCTCCCTCGGCATCCACGGATCTCGCGCGAAACACCCTTTCCGGGTCTTGGCGAGACGCTGTGTATCTGGCGGCGGCATATATGCCCAGAGACATGGTTGCGGGCAGGACAAGGCCTCCGTTGTAGTCGGT
>CAZYFG010000192.1:0-1088 GCA_964646835.1 uncultured Eubacteriales bacterium
ATCGCCATGGGAGTGCGCTATTTCTTCTGGAAGGGCCTCTCGCTTTGCTTTGAGTACGTCACCATGACGTTCGCAGCGGGCCTCCGGGGTTCGGGCCACACCGACCTTCCCATGTACGTGGGAATGGTGGTGGGCGCCGGGCTGTCGACCGCCGTCGCCCGGTGCGTTGGGATGCTGCTCATCGTCTATCTCATCAGCAACAAGCACAACCCGCTCAAGGGATGGAGCAGGGGCTCATTCAAGCCCGACCGAGAGGCTCTCGGCCGAGTACTCCAGATAGGATTACCCGCGTCAGGAGAGAGGCTGACACTCAGGGGGGCGCAGATCCTGTACACCAGAGCCATCGCTTGGTTGGGTACCAACGCCTATGCGGCCCACCAGATAGCGATGAGGATCGAATCCATATCCCTGACCATTGGTTTCAGTTTCGGAGCGGCCACAACTACACTTGTGGGCCAGTATCTCGGGTTTGGTGATAAGGAGAAAGCTGAACTCGCGGCACGGAAAGCGCAGAAGATCGCTTCCCTTGCCATGGGGTGCGCCGGTGTGCTGCTGTTCTTGGCTGCTCCTTCGGTGGTGCATCTCTTCAGCGTCGACAATCCGGAGGTCACGGAAATGGGTGCCACGGTGCTCCGCATCGTGGCCATTGCCCAGCCCTTCATGGCGATAAACCACGTGTTCGCCGGAGGGTTGAGAGGCGCCGGTGACACGAAATGGGTCATGTACATTACGGGCAGCAGCGCATGGGCCATTAGGGTGGTCTTGACGTACCTGTTCGTGAAGACATTCGGGCTTGGCCTTGCGGGAGCTTGGTACGCCATGGTCACCGACCTCATCGTCCGGTCCATCATGTTCCGGTGGAGGTTCGGGACCGGACACTGGAAGCACATACGAGTCTAGAGAAGTCCGCCTGCTTGAGTTGGCCGACTGTTCCGTTTGCCCTTCCGCACCAAACCCGTATAATAGAGTGTGCGTCGGGGAGTGGCGCAGGTTGGTAGCGCGCATGGTTTGGGACCATGAGGCCGCAGGTTCAAGTCCTGTCTCCCCGACCATCGTGTTTTATCAGGGATGTTACGGAGACCGGAATA
>CAZYFG010000192.1:1098-3139 GCA_964646835.1 uncultured Eubacteriales bacterium
GGAAGTAACTTGTCGAACGAAGCCCGCGGAACCATCCTAGGAACACGCTAACCGGCCTTTCGGGCAGGGCTGCCAGCGCCTTTCTCTCTACTTTGCCTTTGGACTCAGGAGCCAGCAAGCCTTCGGTTTGAACTTGTACCTCCTCAGCGTGGTGCGGGTGTTCCACCAGGGCCAAGCCTATCCCGCTGGACCCGCTCCTTCATGAGCTCCTCGACAAAGGCTCTGAGACCACCAATTGGGACATCCTAGCGCTGGACTGCGGCTTCTACGTGTACTGTCCTAGCTGTCGCGGAGCCGCGGAATCACTCCAAAAAGATGAGCAGGGGGAATAACAAGTGAAGCCGGATCTCATCAATGAAGTCAAACTCGGAGTCTGCAAGGACACGGCCCTTGAGGAGCTGGCGGGCAAGAACTTCAGCGGCGAGACCATGGAAGTTGGTCTCTACCTGGCAATGGCCAGGCAGGCTTATCGCGAGGGATATCCTGAGATAGGCGAGGTGCTTGTGAGGATCGCCAATGAGGAAGCGGCTCACGCGGCAGGGTATGCTGAGCTCACCGGACAGATCTCAGAGTCCACTGAGGAAAACCTGAAGAGAATGCTGGCCGGCGAGCAGATGTCCAACAAGTACAAGAAGGAAGCCGCGACGAAGGCCAAGGAACTCGGGATTGACCCCGCCCACGATTACTTCGACGAGACCTCTCGCGATGAGGCCAGGCACGCCCAGGCGCTTGCAGGACTGCTGAAGGGTTAGAGAGCGGAAAGGCCGACAAGAGGTGCGATGATTAAGGGCCCAGTGAGCCGGGCGCTGCCCCATAGTGGACATAGGCGAGGGTCTCTAGGCCCGCAAAGCGAAGCGGTGGAAGAGGCGACAAGAGAGCCCGCCTTGGCGGGCTCTTCTCATTTGCCTGCCACATGGACCACAACAGCCGCTGAACGAGGCTTTTCAGGCAAGCAGTCGGCATGACGCCGTCTGAGTACCGGAAGAGGTTCAAGGTTAGGTGGTTGCGGAACCTTCTGTCAAACTTAGCTTGTCGGAGTCCCCTTTTTCAGCTCCGCGCGTATATAGTCCGGCAGCTGGAACAGGGTCGCCTGGCCATGCAGGATTATCTCCTGACCACGGATAGCCAGCGGGAGACCCATCGTCTTGTTCCTCACGGCCTGAACGGCATGGGGATACTCCTGGCCCTTTGGGTCGTCTATATCCACGTACCGGCACCTCAGATTCCGCTGCCCGAAGGTCCTGTATAGAGTAGGTATGAAGCCGATTATTATCTCTTCCTGGCTGCGCGAACCGCAACACCCTGTGCGGTGCCTTATCTTGCGAGAGCCCATGATTATTATCTCAATCATCGTCGTCAACTCCTTATGTCAACTTCCTTATAGCCAGTGTATGTGTGGTTTTTGGCGTTGTTACTTGTCCAACTGGGCTTTCTTCGGCTATCGGTCAAGTGGTTATGTAGTGTACTTATGTAACCTAATAGAACAACTTTACATACTATGAAACGGATTCGGGACCACGAATCGAAGTTCAATAGAAAAGGAGGAAAAGAGACATGAAGGTTCAGCCACTGGGTCTGCCGACAGTTCCGGCACCGAACCTGCCCATCAGGCCAAACGACTTCAGGTGCGAGTGCGTGTGTGTGGAGGTTCCCAAGATCCTCGATGCCAGAAAGCAGATAGACTGCGACACATTCTTCCGGCTCGCGGAGTTCGCCGACGAGCCACCCACGCTCCCCCTGATCGACATCGACCAGAACCCCATCCCCAATGTGGACTGGGAGCCAACCGATGACATCGTATGTCTGGGCGCCGTCTTCAAGGAGAACCGTCTCGGGCAGATCTTCGTGACCGCGAGCCCGCCCCCCGACCTGACCATCACCCCTCTAGGAGGCGTTCCCCCTGCGGCCCAGGTTGATGTCATAGTGACTCCCGGTCTCGACGAGACGCCCACGGTTGACACGTGCCAGGTGAGGAACACGGTGCTCGTGCAGCTCCAGAACAACACTCCGGGCAGAACCCCTGTGACCGGCTACATCGAAG
>CAZYFG010000193.1:0-3136 GCA_964646835.1 uncultured Eubacteriales bacterium
GCGTCACGCCAAGGGCGGAGAGAAAGTCTCCCGGAAGGAGCAGGGAGCCGCCTCCGGAGAGGGCCGTTCCCAGGTGCCCTTCGCTAAGGCCATGGAAGTCTCTTACGAGGTCGACCTGAGGGGCATGACCGTGGAAGAAGCTTTGCAGGTCCTGGACAAATACCTCGATGACGCGCTCTTGGCCGGGCTTTCTCAAGTGAGGATCATCCACGGGAAGGGCACGGGCGCCCTTCGCAAGGCCGTTCAAGAGTACCTGCGGTCGAACCCGAGGATCGCCGGGTCGCGCCTCGGTGAGGCAGGCGAAGGCGGAGCCGGAGTCACGGTGGCCAAGCTCAACATATAGGCGTCGGTAACGCATCGCTGCCTGAAGGGCATCTGCGTCGACGATCCACTCACGCGATCCGATTACGCGATCCACTCACCAGTGCCCGTGTGAACAAATCCCCGTGGGGATCTGGTTCTTCAGGAAGTACTCGGTGTATATGTCCTCGGCAGGACAGAAAGGTCCCGGCATCAGCGTGGTCTGTTTGCATATCTTGAGGGGCATGATGCTCGAAGGCGGAGTGAAGGCTCCCGTCTCGTCCTTGCATATCTCCTTCATCATCTTTCCCCATATCCTGGCAGGGTAGCTGCCGCCGGTGATCTTCCACTGTTCCATGGTCTTGCCTTGATCAAAGCCCATCCAGACAATGCCCACCGTGTGGGGCGTGTAGCCTGCGAACCAGGCATCCTTCCAGTCGCTGGTCGTCCCCGTCTTGCCCGCGGCAGGCTTCCCAAAGTTGGCGGCCCAGCCCGTCCCACGCTGGACCACATTCTCCAGCATGCTCGTCATGAGGAACGCGCTTTCTTCCGAAATTGCCAGCGTCCGTCTGGTCTGGTGCTCTTCCAAGGGGTTGCCGTCCTTATCCTCGACCCTGAGGATTGTGATGGGATCGACCCGGATACCCCGGTTCGCCAGGGTCCCGTATGCCACCGCCATTTCCAGGGGCGAGACGCCGTAAGTCAGTCCTCCCAAAGCAAGCGACCTGGTGTAGTCATTCCGGCCGTCGGCCGTCGTTTGCTTGACGAGAGAGGTAATCCCCATCTTCTCCGCGGTCTCCAGCGACTTGGGGATGCCGACCATGTCTTGGACTTTGGCAGCGATGACGTTCAAGGATTCCTGCACCGCGTACCTGATGGTGACGGGAACGCCTGAAAAGGTCCCGCTGTAGTTCCTGGGCGAGAATTCCTCTCCGGTGATCGGATCAGTGTAGGTCACGGGAGTGTCTTCCACGAAAGTCGTGGGCGTGATCCCCGCCTCCAGGGCAGGGACGTACACCGCCAGGGGCTTGAAGGCTGACCCGGGCTGCCTCTTTGTGTCGACTGCCCTGTTCCAGGCCAGCAGTTCTTCGTGCTTGCGGCCGCCTGACATTGCCAGGATATGACCGGTGTCGGCGTCCATCACTATGGCGGCGGCCTGCATGCTGTTAGCGTCCTGGTATGGGAAGTCGGCGTCAAGCGTGTCTGCGATGGCCTTGTCCATCGCGCGCTGGGCATCGGGGTCGTAAGTCGTGTAGATCCGAAGACCTCCCCCGTAGACCGTCTCCGAGGGGTACCTTGACAGAAGCTGCTTCAGCACGTAGTCCAGGAAATAGCCGCCCTCCTCATCGGCGACTGCCCCCCGCTCCAGGGTCTCCAGGGGTTCCTGCTTGTATTGGGCGGCGTCCTCTGCCGAGATGAAACCGTAGGCGGCCATCTGGTCAAGGACCTGGTTCCGCTTGGTGAGCGCCCCTTCGGGGTTGTCCGCAGGGTCATAGAGGTAAGGTCCGTTGATCATCCCGGCCAGGAAAGCGGCCTCGGGGACGGTGATGTCCTTCACTGATTTCCCGAAAAAGGCTTTGGAAGCCGCTTCCGGGCCGTAGGCTCCCCGGCCGTAGGGCACGATGTTCACGTACATCTCGAGGATCTCGTCTTTGGTGAACTGCCGTTCAAGCTTGAGGGCGAGCATGGCGTCCTGGATCTTTCTGATCCAGGTCTGCTCGTCGGTTAGGAAAGCCTTCTTGGCAAGCTGCTGGGTGATTGTGCTGCCGCCCTGGAAGTCTTGTTTCGTCACGTTCAGGAAAAGCGCCCTGGCTATGGCCCGGATATCTACCCCTATGTGAGAGTAGAACCTGTGGTCTTCGGCAGCCAAAACGGCGTTCTTGAAGTGCTCGGGCATATCCTTGATGTCGACCGGCACTCTGTTCTCGGTAGAGTGCAGTTCTTTCCAGAGGTTGCCGTTTCTGTCGTACACGAATGATGTCTCAGATGATTTGGGCTCGAGGTTGGCCAGCGTCGGCAGGCTTTCGTAGGCCTTGGAGACCATATAGATGGCGAACCCGCCTGTCGCGAGGGCCGCAAGCAGGATCGAGAACAGAAAAATGTCCAGCCACGGTATTCGTCTTCGTCTCTTCTTAGCCACGTGTCCACATCCCCCGGGGGGTTATTGTCCCAAAGCCGGGCCGGGCTGGCCCGGGTTGTCCAACTTTAACAAGACGGAAAACCCACTTCATCCGGTTCCTCCATTATAACATCGAATACGTGATATAATCCCTGGAAACGGATCTGGGAGGAAGTCCACTTGGAGAACCTTGAAGCGAAAAGGCAACTGGAGATCCTCGCCGACAGGGCCGAGACGCTGGTGAGCCCTGAGGACCTCTACCAGAAGATAAAGGACTCCCTCGAGACCAAGCGGCCGATGAGGGTGAAGCTGGGTGTCGACCCAAGCGCGCCTGACTTGCACCTGGGGCACGTTGTCGTCATGAAGAAACTCAGGGAATTCCAGGAGCTCGGTCACGACATATACTTCGTCATCGGCGACTTCACGGGTATGATAGGAGACCCCAGCGGGCGCTCCACCACCAGGCGCCAGCTCTCCATAGAAGAGGTCCGGGCCAACGCGGAGACCTACAAGGAACAGGCCACCCTCATTCTGGACCCCGAGAAAACCCATACGGTGTTCAACAGCTCGTGGCTTATCCCGATGAACTTCGTCGATGTCATAAAGCTAGGGTCCAAGTTCACTGTAGCCCGGATGCTGGAAAGGGACGACTTCCGAAAGCGTTACGACGGCGGTCTTCCCATAGGTGTGCACGAGTTCCTGTATCCTCTGGCCCAG
>CAZYFG010000194.1:0-3034 GCA_964646835.1 uncultured Eubacteriales bacterium
GACGATGAGGCGTGGAGGGTCCCGCCCTTCCCCGGGTCTCCCGACGCGACCTTGTACTGGCAAGGCCCCGGAGTGGGCAGTCATGAGGTGGTAGTCGAGTCCCCCGCCCATAGCGGGTCCTTGGGGTCTTACTCGACAGCCCACATGAAGGAGGTCCTGGATGTCATCAAGGAGAGGCTCACGGTCATATACGACTCCAAGGACATTGCTTATGTGCAGGTCTTTAAGAACAGCGGCAAGGTGGCGGGCGCATCGCTCACCCACCCCCACTTCCAGATCATCGGGCTCCCCGTCATGCCGTCCGTCATCCTAGCGGAAGGCATGCGCCTCAAAGACTATGAAACCAAGACCCGGCGATGCCTCGTCTGCGACCTCCTTGAGCGGGAGGTCGAGAAGAACGTACGCCTCATTGAGAAGAGTGACCGGTTCCTTACGCTGTCGCCTTTCGCTTCACGGTACTCCTACGAGACTCTCATTGTCCCCACCGAGCATGTTTCCGGGTTCAGCGAGATGTCCGAGGCCATGACGCAAGACCTGGCCGCGGTCATCGTGCGTTTGTTCGGGGCCTATGAATCGATGTTCTCGTCTCTCCCGTATAACATGGTCTTCCACGGGCTCCCTTCGGGGGTTAAGACAAAGCGCGGTTGGCCCTATCACGCCCATATCCACGTCTACCCGCGTCTCAATATCGCGGCGGGACTCGAGCTGGGAAGCGGCACCTACATCAACCCCACTCCGCCCGAACTGGCGACAAAGGAATTCGCTGCGGCAATAGAGAGTTGGGAGGCCCGAGAATGCTCGATACGGGATTGAAGATACTGATTGTCTCCAGCGAAGTCGCCCCTTTCGCCAAGACGGGCGGGCTGGCTGATGTGGCGGGATCCCTGCCTAAGGCCCTGGCGATTCAGGGAAACGATGTGAGGGTAGTCCTTCCCAGATACCGTCCCATCGCCGACTTGAGGACGGTGACCGATTTCCCGGTACAGGTCGGCGACAGGAAGGAGACTTGCATTGCGAAGTCTCCCGGAGGCACAAAGGACGTGCCGGTGTACTTCGTGGACAACTACCACTATTTTGACCGCGACCGTCTCTACGGGTACCAAGACGACGCCGAGAGGTTCGCCTTCTTCAACCTTTCCGTGATACCGCTCTGCGACAGCCTGAAGTTTCGCCCCGATGTCGTGCATTGTAACGACTGGCAGTCAGGTTTTGTGCCCCTCATGCTTCGCGAGAGAGGAAGGACCGACGCGGTATGGAACGAGACCGCTTCGGTCTTCACCATACACAACTTGCAGTATCAGGGGCGGTTTCCCAAGGATACCCTAAGGCTTTTGGGCTTCGGCGACGAGTACTTCACCCCGGGTGGCGTGGAGTTCTACGGCGATGTCAGTTTCATGAAGGCCGGACTCCTCTATTCGGACGTGATCGGTACCGTGTCTCAGACCTACGCGAAGGAGATACAGACCCCCCAGTTCGGAGAGGGGCTGGACGGCGTACTGAGAAAGCGCGGCAGCGACCTGTACGGCATCGTGAACGGCATTAACTACCACGAGTACGACCCTTCGTCGGACCCCCGGGTTTTCAGGACCTACGACAGCCGGGACCTGGAGGGTAAGCGCGAGAACAAATACGCCCTTCAGAGGGAACTGGGACTCCCAATCTCAGACGAACCTCTGGTAGGCATGGTGTCGAGACTGGTTGACCAGAAGGGACTCGACATACTCCTCAAAGCGATGCCCGAGATCCTCTCGAGGCAGCTCCAGTTCGTGCTGCTTGGGTCAGGTGATGGGAGCTACGAAAGGGAATTCCACTCCGTCGCAAGCTCACATCCCGGCCGGGTGTCGGTCACGACGGGATTCAACGGCATACTGGCCCAGCGGATCTACGCCGGGTCAGACATGTTCCTCATGCCGTCAAGATTCGAGCCCTGCGGCCTGGGCCAGCTCATTGCCATGAGGTACGGGTCCATACCCGTTGCCCGGAAGACCGGCGGCATCGCCGACACCGTCAGCGACTACGACCCTTCCTCCGGCACGGGAACAGGCTTCCTGTTCAGCCGCTATTCGGCCGAGGCCCTGGTTAAGGCGCTTGACAGGGCTCTGGAGGTATACGCCGACCGCCCGGCATGGAGCCGTCTGGTGAGAGAAGCCATGGAGAGCGACTTCTCGTGGAACAAGTCCGCGGCCTTGTATACCGAGGTGTACATGGAAGCGCTGGCCAGACGCGGCAGGGTCGAGCGTCCGGCCTAACGATCCCGGCCTAGCGAGCGAGGACCGACTCGTAGCACCGCAACACTTTCGTCGCGGCCGACTCCTTGGAGAAGGCCTGTGCATTCTCCTTTGCCGTTTCCTGCATCCGGGACAAGACCTGCGGGTTCTCCAGGAGATAGACGGCTCTGGCGGCAAGCTCTTCCGGGTCGTTCTGGCAGAGAAAGCCGTCCTCGCCGTCTTTCACCATGTCCTTGACCCCCAGCGCCCCAACGGCAACGGCGGGGAGCCCCGCGGCTTTCGCTTCGACCAGGACCAACCCTTGGGTGTCGGTTAGCGACGCGAACATGAACAAGTCCGCCGACGCGTACATGTGGGGCATGGTCTCGGGCGGGACCGACCCGGCGAAAAAGGTGCGGGCTCGGATGCCCAGGGAAGCGGAGAGACCCGTCAAGTGCTCCCGAAGTGGGCCGTCTCCCACCAGAAGGAGCGCGGCGTCCTTTTTCGCCCTGACCAGCGCGAAGGCCCTGAGAAGCACCTCGATGTTCTTCTCAATCCCGAGTCTTCCGCAGGAGATGATGAGGGGGATGTCCGGGGGTATGCCGTCGCCTCCCTGGAAGGACTCAACCGGTATGCCGTTGGGAATGGGGAAAAGGGGAGTGCGGATGCCGTGCATCCTTAAGTAATCCGCCAGCACGCTTGACGGGGTCACAACCGCGTCGACGGCCGCGGCCACCCTGAAGGCCATCCGTTCTACGATCTCCGAGAAACGCTTGCCCCCCACCGGCACATAGTGGGAATAGAGATTGTACATGGTGTGGTACGTC
>CAZYFG010000195.1:0-250 GCA_964646835.1 uncultured Eubacteriales bacterium
GGCCTGGACCACGCCTTTGAGCTGCGCGTCGCCGCCGATGCCCGCCATGGCATAGGCGGCACCCGGGTGGATGTGGCGCTTGCCGAACCTTTCGGGCTGTGGGACACCGCCGCGGACGGAGACTCAGTCCCCTCCTCCGGTTCATTCTTCCGGCCCTGTTCCGCCCTCCGTTCCCTTGGAGACATCATCGCCACGAGGCCTACGCCCGTCAGCGAACCGAGAAGGGCTGCGACCTGGGCGGAACCCATTC
>CAZYFG010000195.1:260-2252 GCA_964646835.1 uncultured Eubacteriales bacterium
TCCAGCCCTCGACAATGTGGGCAACGGCGAACCCGGTGAGTATCGTAGGCACGACAAACGTCAGCCCGACCCAGTTCCCCGTCACTTCCGGGGGAATCTTCGTCGATAGCGTCAGCGTATAGAAGGAAGACCCCATGGAGCCGAAGGTGATAGACCAAGCATGTCCCACCAAAGTGGCCGCTGCCGCGACGAGTGGCTCAAACCCCGCCGCTATCATGAGAGGAGCGCAGACGGCCACGGGGACGCCGTAGCCGGCTACCGCTTGGATGACACCTGACAGGCACCAGCCCACCAACAGCCCGAGCATCAGGCGGTCATTGGAGAGCGTCGCCATCCACCTGGATATGACGGGCACGGAACCCGTCTGGCTGACCATCTGATACATGAAGCCGGAAGTCCATATGATGAGGACCACAAACAGCGTGAGGCTCAGTCCCTTGGCGCATGCCACGCCCAGGAGCGGGATGTGACCCCCGAACGCGAGGCCGCCTATCAGCAGCGCAACGACCAGAGCCGTCGCGCCGGCATCCTTGGCCTTCCATTTGAGTTTGAGCAAAGTGAACAGGAGCACGAAGAGCGGAGTGCTTGCCAAGAACCAGCGGACCATGAATCGCGCCTCCCAGCTATCCTAATCGATATCTTGACGACCAAGAGACTTGGAGCGACCAACCCCTTGCGCCGCCTCTTTCAGAGCCGCAGCCACTCTCTCGAGAGTCGCCTCGCTCTTTGCATAGCAAAAGCGGGCAAACCCGGTGACGCGTCCTCTGTCCGAGATGAAGGAATTCCCCGGAACGGACCCGACCCCCGAAACCTCAATAAGCCGTTTGCAGAATGAATAGTCATCCGGAGTCCCCAGGCGCTCCATCCACAGCTTCGTCCCCGCCACAATATAGTAGGCCCCGCAGGGAGCCAAGGGCTCGAAACCCGTCGCGGAAAGCGTCTCAAAGAGGGACTCCCTACACTTCCGGTATCTCGACGCCAAGGCCGAGTAATAGGAGTCCGGAAGCCTGAGTCCGGCTGCGACCCCGTACTGGAACGGAGTCGGCGCGCCGACCGTGAGATAGTCATGGACCTTCCGTATCGCTTGGGTTATGCCTTTCCCGGCAATCGCCCAGCCCACGCGCCAACCGGTGACCGAGTAGGTCTTGGACGCCGAGCTGATTGTAATGGTGCGATCTCTCATCTCCGGCAAAGAACCGATGGACACGTGCTCGGCCCCGTCATACGTGATGTGTTCGTAAACCTCGTCGGTAATGGCCAGCGCGTCCCACTTGAGGCAGAGTCCCGCGATCTCCTCCAATTCCCTTCTCGTGAACACCTTGCCGGTAGGATTGTGAGGGGTGTTCACAATGATGGCTTTGGTCCGGGAGTTGAAAGCCGCCTCCAGTTCCCGGGCGTCGTAGTGCCAGTCGCCCGCCTCGCCGCCGCGCGGCCGCGAGGTGTCCTGGGGAGGCCAGAGCCTCACGTATCTGGGCGTCGCTCCCGAGAGGATGGCGTCAGGCCCGTAATTCTCGTAGAAGGGCTCGAAGACTATGACCTCATCGCCGGGGTTCACAACTGCCATGAGCACGGCCATCATTGCCTCGGTGGCTCCGCAGGTCACCGTGACCTCTAAATCGGGATCGCAAGGAATCCGGTTGAACACCCGCGCCTTCTCGGCGATGGCCTCCCTGAGCGCGGGCTCGCCGAACGTGACGGGAGCCTCCCAAATCCCTCATGGCTTTCTCGGCGGCCAAGACGACCTCCTCTGGCGGCGCGAAGTCAGGAAAGCCCTGGGCGAGGTTAAGACCACCTGCGCCCGTGCATATCCTGGTCATCTCACGGATAACCGACTCCTCAAATCGCCCTATCAACTTCGAAAGGGACCTTACCGCAATCACCCTCTGCCAACATATGTCATGGCGTTCGCGGGTCTCGCACGCTAACGCACCTTCCGAATGAAATTCCCTTTTCATGCGGTCCATTCCTTCCCGCCAAAAAACCTCTGTTGCA
>CAZYFG010000195.1:2262-2579 GCA_964646835.1 uncultured Eubacteriales bacterium
GAGCCGGGCCGGTCCTACCATCTTGCGGCCCGTGTCATCACTTCGGGCATTTTGAGCAGACTAATCTGGGTAGCAAAAACCACGAAGGGGTGAAAAGTTCTTGCCTCATCTAACGCAAAAGGAGCGCATGCTCCTACAAGACCAACTGAGCCACGAGCAGATCTGCATCACCAAGTACTCGGGCTACGCTTCGCGGACCAAGGACCCTGAGATCAGGAGGATGTTCCACGAGTTCGCCAGCGACGAGCAACAGCACTACGACACCGTCAACAACCTGCTCCAGGGGAGCGGACAGACTGCGACCCAGTCTCAGGGCC
>CAZYFG010000195.1:2672-3032 GCA_964646835.1 uncultured Eubacteriales bacterium
ACTGGACGCGGGACCGGCCTCCAGGCCGGCAAAGGGTTCCAGGCAGGGTCTCAAGGAGCCGGATGGCAGGCGACCGGTCAGGAGGAACTGACGGGTCAGGTTGGACAGACAGGGCACACGGGACAGGTGGGGCAGCCTGGCAGAGGAGTCCAGGGCATGCCGGGCAACATACTGCAGTCCGGAGGCCAGACCGGCACTACGGCGGGAAGCCAGACAGGCGCGTATCAGGCCACGTCCGGAGGCGAGCAGAACTGGATGTCCGATACCCGGACCGTCTACGGCGGGACCAAGAAGAAGGGGCGCGGACCGGTCGATTTCGAGGCGGGCAGCGACTTCAACATTTCGACCCAGGACGACAAG
>CAZYFG010000196.1:0-3007 GCA_964646835.1 uncultured Eubacteriales bacterium
TCCGAAACCACCCGTTTCACCTGCTCATTCAGGCATTAGGCGCACAGGCTCCTAGTGAAGATGCCATCAACGCTTCAGCGCTCGTAGGTGTGTCCTCAGAAGTGAGGAGGTCCTTCGAATTCATCCCACTTATCAGCCGCAGTGGGTTGGGGTACAATATTCCCACGGACGACGATCAAACCGTTCGTCATAGACAGGAGGGTTCAAATGGGCGTGCGCGTCATTGTAGACGACCGTGGCCGCCTTTCCATCCCTGCCGAAATCAGAAAGCAACTTGGGTTTTGTGAAGGCGACAAAGTGATAATCGAGCCCTTGGGACCAGGCGAGTTCCGGGTCATCAAACTGAGGGCTGCTGCTGAGAGTGGAAAAGGGATGTACAGCAACCTTCGGGGTCCGGGCGAGCGAGTCTCGGATGAGCTTATCCGAGACCGCCGGCGCGAGCAACGGGAAAGCGAGGAATAGCCTTGGCTTCGGTGGTGTTGGATGCTTCGGCTTTTTTGGCCTACCTCTTTGACGAACCTGGCGCTGAGACCGTTGTTGAGGCCATTTCTGAGGGCGCGTGTATGAGCACCGTGAACTATTCTGAGGTGCTCTCCAAACTTGTGGATCGAGGAGTGCCTGCAGAGGATGCCCTCCGTGATCTCGCCGGTCGCGGACTAATGGACGCCATGGAACTCCTGGATTTCGATGTGGTCGTGGCCACGGAAGCTGCTCGACTTAGAGACGCTACACGGAATGCCGGCCTGTCCTTGGGTGACAGGGCGTGTATCGCAACTGCTTTAGTGGCCGGTCTTCCTGTCCTCACGGCTGATGCGACTTGGCAGGGAGTTGGACTATCGGTCGACGTGAGGCTTATCAGGTAAAGTTGACGGTCTTCTGGGAAGCATCGAACAAGGCTTTTTTCGGTGATTAGGTCGGAGGATGAAAGATGAGCGTGTTCCTTTTTGTCTCTTCCATACTTCTCCCTGTAGCTATGGCTCTCATTGGGGCCTGCTTCAAGAAGAACCCTCCTAAGAGGGTGAACTGGCTCTACGGCTACCGGACAGCGCGCTCGATGAAGAGCCAGGAGGCATGGGACTACGCCCACAGGAGAATGGGCGAGGTCTGGTGGCGTACGGGGCTGGTCGTGGGAGGCGTGTCCGTTCTGATAGCCACCTTCCGCTGGAGGGATCTTGAGACGGTATCACTGTGGCTCCTGGGCTTTCAGATGCTGGCAATGCTGTTCACGATAGTGATCATAGAGCGAGACCTCAGGCGGATGTTTGATAGCGAAGGATGTCCCCGAAACGAATAGCCTCCTGCTAACCTGCGCTAAACGGCACAAGCAAGCGGTCAGGAATGTCCAGTATTCCTGGACCCGAGACGGGCGCCAATTTCCCGAGATGGCCACTTGACACTATCCAAGTGTATAGTGCAAGGTATATACGGAGGTGTGAGGATGGACTCGCCCGCGTTGACCATCTCAGAGATCCTCAAGCTCGCCCGGAAATCAGGTCTCGATATCAGCCAGAGAACCCTAAGGCTCTACGTCGACATGGGCCTCATTCCAAAGCCTGACGTTAGAAACCGGGATGAGGGTGGCCGGTCCGGCTATTACGACCCCCGGGTGGTCCAGATCCTGGCTCTTGTACCTCGTCTTCAGGAACAGGGCTATTCCCTCCGGGATATCAAGTCGTTCCTTGACACGCTGGATGGCATAGCTCGGCAGTCAGGGAAGGACGCCCTGGAAGTCCAGATAAACGGGCTCGAGGCCATAGCCGTCAAGACCCTCGGAACCGGGGAGTCCAGACAGGCAGAAACCGCCCCGACGGGCAGGGTCACGGGCCAGCCGGCGGTCTGGAAACTCTTGAGCGGTCCCGTGATTGCCGAAATGCTGCGGAGAGGCATGTCTCCCGACGCGCACAAGATCGGCGAACTGACTCTCCTTGTGACAAGCAGCGGTGGAGAGCAGTTTGACGTACCTCTCTTCCTCGACCCAGGGTCACTGGTCTACACATACCCGACTAACCATGATGACGAAGAGCTCGCCGCTCTCACATCCTCGTTTCTGTACGAGTGTGAGGGGATACAGACAAAGCGGACCGCCCGCTCGATAGCCGAATGGCTGGACAAAAGCTACGACATGTCACGGGCGAACTTCATTCTTGCCCGCATAGACGCCCGCAAACAAGAGCCCCTGGAACAGCATTCGGGCAAGGCTGGCTCATCAATCCTTGGATTCGTTGCACTTGGAGTGGAGCCCGAGAGGATCCGGTTAGGCCAGGTCCGTCTGGAGGGACCTTACGTACTCCCTCAATACCGCGGCCAGGGATTGGGTCGGGAACTACTGCGCCGCGCCGAAGTCCGGGCCCTTGATCTCGGCGCCAAGCACATCGATGCTTTTGTGAACTCTGAGTCCGGACAAGCCATCTCGTTCCTCCGCCACTTGGGATTCGGCCCGGAGTACTTCATCTGGGAGGCTCACCTCCCGTTGCCCCAAGTGACTCCGACCGGCGAGGACCCTCTCGCCGACAAGTCGCGCATGCGCTCCCGGCTGGAGATCAGGCGGATTTCATCCAAAGAGGAGTTTGAACAGGCACTTGCCCTGGGAGAACGGGTATTGTCCGGAATAGCCGGCTACTACCCGACCAAGGCTGATGACCTCGCGGACTTTGGAGTCACGTTCCCGATGGAGCACTACTTCGCAGCGTATCTCGACGGCGAGTTGGTAGGTACGGTATGGAATAGTCACCCGAGCCCCAGAGTCTACGCGGTGGTTCTGCCCCGTTATCTGAACACCTGGATCGAACTGGCCTTGTGGCGCCATATCCTCCGGCACCTGCGAGAGATGGGGATGAGTACGGCAAAGACGGAGGTCGTTTCTCAGGTTTCGCAGACCCGAAAGTCCCTCTCGATGTTGGGGTTCTCGACCGACAAGATGGTGGTCTGCTACCGGAAGTACCTGGACGTCCGGAAGCACCTGAACGGGAGGTAGAAGACTGTGGGTGGCTTTATCAACTCGCTTTCC
>CAZYFG010000197.1:0-258 GCA_964646835.1 uncultured Eubacteriales bacterium
AACCGACGGAAGGGCCGGGGTGAGGCCTGCCGCCCACCTGTGGGGGAAAGACATCCCCGAGACAGATGCCGCGCTTAGAAAGGAACTCAATGACCCCAGGATCCAGATCGCGGCGGTGGGGCCCGCAGCCGAAAACGGCGTCACCATGGCGGGCATATTCACCAACTTGGTCCGGGCCGCAGCGCGGACGGGCATGGGCACCCTTATGGCCTCGAAGAACGTGAAAGCAATCGTGGCGCGAGGGTCTTTGCCGGTGTC
>CAZYFG010000197.1:268-2978 GCA_964646835.1 uncultured Eubacteriales bacterium
ATACGGAGCTCTGGCCACCAGGCACTATACTTCGGGCCGGTTTGAGCATGCCTCCGCAGTGTCAGGCGAAACGCTCGCCAGAAAGCACAAGACCAAGTCCAAGGCATGCCACGGCTGCCCCATTCCTTGCAGCAGGTACTTCCGGATTGAGGAAGGTCGCCACAAGGGCCTCAAGAGTGAGGGACCCGAGTTCGAAGGGCTGGCAGGGTTCACCTCGAGGGTCGGGTCCGGAGACCTTGAGTCCGGCCTCAAGGCGGTGGACCTCTGCAACAGGTACGGAATGGACGTCATCGGCGTCTCCGAGTGCATATCCTTCGCCATGGAGTGCCATGAGAGAGGTATCTTGTCTTCCGCGGACATGGACGGCCTTGACCTCCGCTGGGGTTCCGTGGACACCGTCCTCGAGATTATACGCAAAATTGCCTACCGCGAGGGGATCGGCGACGTCTTCGCCCACGGCATCAAGAAGGCCGCCGAACGGATCGGCCGCGGGTCGGAGGAACTGGCATTTCACGTCAAAGGGCTGGAGTTCTTCCAGGCGGACCCCCGGGGTCTCAAGGGCTACGCGCTCGGGGTGGCAGTGTCCACCCGGGGAGGCGACCATCTCCGGTCGGAGCCGTCTTTTGAGTTCACAGACGACGAAGCGGAGGGTCTCCGGAGGTTCGGCGACAAAGGATCGGCCCATAGACTGAGCTACCGGGGCAAAGGGAAGCTAGTGAAGCACTTCGAGGAGCTTTGCGCGCTGTCGGATACACTTAACGCCTGCAAGAACACCATAGTGAACATGGAAGTGCTGCCTTTCGACCTGGCTGCGGAGGTGCTCCGGGCTGCCACAGGGCTCGATTTCGATGGGGACACCGTCCAACGGGCCTGCGAACGCATAATGAACTTGGAGAGACTCTTCCTTGTCGAACGCGGCATCACGCGCAAGGACGACACCCTGCCCAAACGCTTCCTCGAGGAACCCTTGCCGGAAGGAAGCGGTCCCTCCACCGGGAGCGTGGTCGAGCTCGAGCCCATGCTCGACCAGTACTACGAGGCCAGGGGCTGGGATGTTGCCACGGGAATCCCTCTGGAGGAGACGCTGGAAAGGCTGGGCTTAGGCCGCGAGGGCAAGCGGACGCTACCCCGGCCTTGAGTTCACTCCACCGGTCTCAGGCGGCTCAGAACCAACGGGACGAGCACCACCTGTAGAAGGACGCCGGGAAGCGAAGCCACAAGTCCTGCCGTGACTGGGTAGAATGGCGAAACCCCTGGAAGCCCCAGGAGAGGAAACACCAGATAGCCTATAAGCCCGTATGCCACTCTCCCTGAGAGCGCCGCCGAGGCCACGGCCACCGCCGGTCGAAGCCTCATCCGCCGGTGAAACACATCGACCAGTACACCGTATATGGGGAGCTCTACCATCATGGCAAAGGCCGTTGGAGGAACGAACGGAGGCATCCCGGTCAAGAGCCCTGAAAGCGCGGGCGTGGCCACACCAACAACCAGACCGCTTCTCCACCCGAGGTAAATGCCTGCGAAGAGCACCGGGATATGCATGGGCAGAAACGCCCTTCCCATACCGACGGCGTGGAACCCCATGGGCAACACGATCCCCATGGCGACAAACAACGCAGTGAGCGCGAGTTTTCTCATGCGTCTAGTATGACATAAGAAAGATGGAGCACAATCCCCTAAAGAATGGCAAGGAACCATTCGGCCCCGGACCGGGTCTAGATCTACCGGTCTTCACACATAGGAGGTCGTAGGCATGACCAAGTTGAGAAAGAGCAGGGCGTTCTTAATTGCTCTCGCGATGATGGCTCTGGCGCTCTGCACGGCAGGATGCCGGCAGGAGGCTGAACCCAGGGAACCAATCCAACCGGAGCCGTCCATCGTCGGGAGCCTGGAACCGGTCCATCCGGATGAGCCCGCAGAGACGACCTATAACGAGCGGTTCTCCCTGGAAAACGCGCTCACGCGAGTGGACCAGATCAGGGAGACATCCACGGCCACCGGTGAGGCGCGGATGGCCATGAACAACTGGACCGGCGCCATCCAGGGCACCCTCATGAAGTATGAGTACCTGGTTAAGAAGGCCGACTTCGAACTGGCCAAGTACCAACTCCGAAACAAAGAGATCACCCAAGAAGAGTACAACGAGCGCGAAGCGGCGTTCCGGAAGGCCGAGACCGAGTTCAAGGCGTTCTGGGAGAGGTTCGGCATAAGCGACTAGGTCCTTTGCCGGAACCTGACGGTATCCCATGCTCGCCACAGGGGAACGATCGCCCGTAGAGAACTCGGCGAGAGGATGACCCGGATGGCGCGGGAGAAGTACAGGTTCCGGATGTACGAGAGGCTGGCGAAAGCGGCTCGGGACATTCTCGACCAAGCTCAGAGCGCGGCAATCGAAGTAGCGCCGCCTGACGGTCCGGGCAGGCCAGAGCCGCCTCGTCGTTCCGACGACGACGCCGGAGATGTCCCGGACCTCATAGACCGCATCCGTGAGTTGGTGAAAGAAACCTACGGGGACTCCTACGACGCTTGCCCCACCGTCTCAACCGCCACAGCGCTTGCCCTTTGCAGGGCTGTAGCCATCCCGGACGTCACTCAGCCGGACCGGAACGGGAACGTTGCGGGAAGCCTCGCGGTGGTCGTGCCCCGCCAGAAGCCGTCGGAGCTCCTTGTCGGGTTTCGCCCGCTCCCGCCCAAATACGGTCTCGTGCCC
>CAZYFG010000198.1:0-2968 GCA_964646835.1 uncultured Eubacteriales bacterium
ACGATGCTTTCGATGTGCCGCAAGAACCAGCGGTCGCCGTCCAGGATGAAGGAGGAACAGAACGTGGTCTCGTGACCGTCGACAAAAAGAGGGACGAGGAAGTGAATCGGATAACCGCGGGCGCCGGGGGCACAGTCATCGCCGGCGTCCCCGGGGTCGCCGGAGGCACAGTCGTCGCCGGGATCGAGGTGGTCGCCGGGATCGAGGTGGTCGCCGAGGTCGAGGTGGTCGTGATGATCGCCGCGGGCGCCGACAACCATCTTGGGACTCAGCGGCCAATTGTCCGGCGGGACCTTCGCAGCAATGGCCGTCACGATGTGGCAAAGGCCAGGCGCAAAACCCTGGTGGAGTGGCCTCACGTTGTCGAGGCCAAACGCTCCCCGTTTGACCGTATCGATGAACCCCAGCCATATGCCTCTCTGTCTGGAGAACTCGACGACCCACTTGGCTGCGTCCAGAAGGTCGCCGGCGATGTAGTCCGGCTCCACGTCGGCCCAGGTATGGCGATACTTACCGAGCGATGATTCACCCCACCCCGTCTTGACCAACACCTTCGTCGCTCCCACCGCCTGTGCGGCGAGCATGTCTGTTGCTCCGGTGTCGCCGATCACCACACATCGGGAGAGGTCCAGACCGTGTTCCTCCGCCGCGCGCAACAGCATGCCGGGTGCCGGCTTCTTGCAGTCACATGGGAAGTCGATATCGTGGGGGCAGACGTAGGCTCCGTCCAGCTCAAGAGCCCCGAACTCGCGGTGGAAGTCCTCTTCGGTGGCTTCGCCCCTGGATATCCGGTACTGGTTGGTGAGGGCGAATACGAGAAACCCTTCGTTCTTCAGGATGGTCAGGGCCTCCCGAGTGAAAGGGTACACGTCGAAGTCCCTGGGATGGATGAAACGACCCGTTCCTCCCATGGTTCCATCTCGGTCGACGAAAACCGCCTGGACAAACTGAGGGAGCCGATTCGCCGAACGTGCGTCACGGAGAGGAGACCGGTTCTCCAAACCCAATTCCATGAAGGGCAACTGCTTCCGCAAATGGACGTCCCTAAGTCGCCTGGGACTCATTTCACCACCACCCCGGTTCGGTCATTCTGCGGGGTCTCGTAGTTGTCCTCTCTGCGAACTGGCAAGGCGGTTCCGGAACGCAATACGGGCCACACGTGCACTACACCCTCATGTTGTGCTACGCTGTCCTTCGTGACTCGCGGACCACTCGGGTGAGGTCCGCTGTCAACGACAGGAGACGATCCTCATATGCGGACCGACTGGAAAAAGCAAACGGCGCTCTTCCTGGCCAGCCAGAGCATCTCCCTCTTCGGGACGTCCCTGGTCCAATACGCAATTACCTGGTACATAACCCTGCGGACTCAGTCCGGAATGGCGGTCACCGTATCGATAATCTGCGGCTTCCTCCCGACATTCCTGGTTTCGCCCTTCGCGGGAGTGTGGGCCGACCGGTATCCCAGGAAGACCCTCATTATCGTCTCGGACACGTTGATAGCCGTAGCGACGCTGATCCTCGCGCTTCTCTTCAGGGCAGGACACCAGGACCTCTGGCTTCTGTTCGTGGCCTCGGCAGTCCGGGCATTCGGTTCGGCGGTCCAGTCACCCGCGGTGAGAGCCATACTGCCCCAGTTCGTTCCCGAAGACAAGCTCATGAAGGTGAACGCCACCAACAGCAGCATCCACTCTGCGGTATCGCTGGTGTCACCCATGGTAAGCGGCGCGCTCCTGACGTGGGCAGGCATCGGGTCCGTGTTCATGGTCGATGTAGTGACGGCCGCAATAGCAGTCGTGATCCTCGCCTTCGCCCTTAAGGTGCCTGCGCACGCCAAGGCCAGTGCTCCGCGTTCCGGCAGCTACCTGGATGACTTGCGCACCGGACTGTCCTACGTCAAGAACGAGAGCTATCTTATGAGATTCTTTGGCCACAACATCGTCTTTCTCTTCCTGGTCACCCCTCTTGCCTTTCTGACTCCACTCCAGGTAGCGAGAAGCTTCGGTGGGGACGTGTGGCGTCTCACGGCGATCGAAATAGCCTTCTCAGGCGGGATGATACTGGGCGGCATCGGCATGGCCGTTTGGGGCGGGCTAAGGAACCGGGTCCATACAATGGTGTTGTCGAATTTCAGTATAGGAATCCTGACCGTAGCCCTCGGGCTCGTACCGTTCTTCTGGGTCTACCTGGGCTTGATGGCCGTGTGCGGAATGTCCCTCCCCGTTTTCCACGCCCCCTCCACAGTCATCCTTCAGCAAAGGGTGGAGGACGATTTCCGCGGGAGAGTGTTCGGGCTTCTAGGGATGATATCCGGCAGCATGATGCCCCTGGGAATGCTCCTTTTTGGTCCACTCGCAGATGCGGTGAAGATTGAGTGGTTGCTCCTAGGGACCGGGCTCTTGATCTCCGTCCAGGCTCTCGTGATGCTAGGAGACAAGGTTCTGGTTAGCGCGGGAATCCCACCCACGGAATCGGCCTAACACTTGGCAGGCGTCCACCCGCGAGGCTGCCACCCGCGAGGCGTCCACCCGCAAAGCTGCCACCCGCAAGGCTGCCACCCCAAGGCTGCCACCCGCGAGGCATAAAGCTTCCAGGCCAAGGCGTCTACCCATAAGGATTGCACCCGAAAGGAACATTTGCCCAGGATACACGTCATACGGTATTGATGACCGCCGTTCACAACCCGGCCTAAAGACCCGAGAGGGGCAACCGGACCGTATGACACTCAGCCGCCGAGAGAGAAAGAGAAAGGCAAGGCGAAGGGGCAAGTACTCACTGTGGATCCCGGTGGGACTCTGCTTAATCGCCCTTGCGGGAGCTCTCGCCCTGTACTCAAGCGGGTATGCCGGTGTGTTGATCTCCAGGACAAGGGGACGTTTGGAAGCCGAATTCCCCGGCAATGACCCGGGAGCGGTTGATCCCGTTATCCAATCGGGCGACGATGAGCCGGGACACAACTCCGGTGACCCCA
>CAZYFG010000199.1:0-1969 GCA_964646835.1 uncultured Eubacteriales bacterium
ATCGACTCCGGCCAATGACCTTCACGAGACTCAGGCGCTCAAAGCGGTGCTGGGAGAGAGGGCTCGAAGTGTCGCCGTATCATCGGTCAAGTCCATGCTCGGCCATCTTTTGGGCGCTGCCGGGGCCATCGAGACAGTGGCAACGGCCCTTGCGCTCAAGCACCAGGTGATCCCGCCGACCATCAACTACGAGGTTCCCGACCCGGACTGCGACCTGGACTACGTGCCCAACCAGGCGAGACATGCGGACGTGAGATACGCATTGAAGAACTCCTTCGGCTTTGGAGGGCAGAACGCGTGTCTCCTCCTCAAGAGGTATGACGGATGAAGGGGATCCTGAAGAGGGCCCTAGAGAGCCTCTCGCCCGAGCTTCGCAAGGAAGCGCTTACCCATGTTTCCTTCGCCAACGAGAACTGTCTCCAGGCCAACAACGAGCGCCTGGAGTTCCTGGGAGACGCAGTGTTGTACCTTGCGGTCGGGTTCATCCTTTTCGAGCGGTATCCTTCCCTGCCCGAAGGAGATCTCACAAGGATGAGGGCTTCCCTGGTTAGCGGAGCCAGTCTGGCGAAAACGGCCCTTCAGGGGGGACTGGGCGACCTTATCTACCTTGGCAAGGGCGAAGAGTCCTCAGGCGGCCGCCGGCGGCCAAGGGTCCTCGGAAGCGCCTTGGAGGCGGTCATCGGCGCGGTATTCTTGGAACACGGATGGGACAAGGCGTATGCCTTGGTCAAGGAGATCTACGCGGGGACGACCTTCGACTCCGTTCCGGTTGACGCCAAGACCAGGGTCCAGGAGCTTATCCAGAAGGTTCCCGGGGGTACGCTGGAATACCGGGTCGTCAAAATGGAAGGCCCCGACCACAGGCGGCTCTTCACGGTGGCCTGCGTTGTGAACGGCCAGATAGTGTCAACCGCCGAGGGTTCCTCAAAGAAGGAAGCGGAAGAACGGGCCGCCGCGGCTTACTTGGGCGTAGTCAGGGAGCCTTTAGGATGAGGACCACTTTTCCGTCAACCGAGTCGGGCAAGAGCAACAGGCCGGGCCGTAGGGCGTCGACGAAAACGTCCTCGCCATCGGCTTTTCCGTACCTGCGAACCAGATGTTTCGACCCCTTCAGGCTCACCCAGATGAGGTCTCCCTGGAAGCAAGGGGCTTCCGGGTCAACGACGAGCACATCCCCTCTGGACACCAAGGGCGGGAACTCGGATTTGGTGAGCACCACGCCGTAACTGTGGGGCCCGGCCTGCCTGCGGATGTGGTCCCAGAGGCCGGTGGGCAGGGGGTGAGTATCTCCTTCCTGGTAAAGAGGTAGAGCTGCGTCACCGGAGTCTTTCACGTAAGAGTGTCCTGTTCCGTGGGCGGGTGCCGGGGGGAGGCGGCGCAGTACGGCGCGTCTGAACTCCCTGAGGCCCCGAAAGCCCGCCTTCGCCAGCCAGTAATACACGGATTTCTCCTCGGCGTATCCGAGCTCGGAGGCGATCTCCTTGGCAGTGGCGTTTGGGTTCTGCATCACAATATGTGCCATGTCGTCGATGATGGACAAACAGTGTTCACTCCTAGGGAATCTGGCAACGCGGGTAGAAACTTATACCCGATGTGGAAGATCCCTTTACAGGGGTCGTATAAACTTGCATACATGACTCATGTACAGGAGGAACCCGGCCGTTGCTCAAGAAGCTCACTCTTCACGGCTTTAAATCTTTCTGCGATAGAACGGAGATAACGCTCGGCTCGGGGGCCACGGCGATTGTGGGGCCCAACGGCTGTGGAAAATCGAATCTTGCGGACGCCTTGAGGTGGGTCCTGGGCGAACAGAACGCGCGCGTCCTCAGGACCTCCAAACAGCAGGACATCATCTTCTCGGGGACCGAGACCCGGAAGGCCATGGGCTCCTGTGAGGTACGACTGCTGTTTGACGGTATCGAGGAAGACACCGAGACCGAGATCATGCACCGCTGGTTCGCGATCGAGG
>CAZYFG010000199.1:1998-2955 GCA_964646835.1 uncultured Eubacteriales bacterium
CACCGAGACGGCACGGGCGAATATCGCCTGAACGGCAAGGCATGTCGCTGGAAGGACATCGTCGAGACTTTGGCCGGCACGGGGCTTTCTCACACCGGCTACGTGGTGATTGGCCAGGGGACCATTCATGAACTGGCATCGGGGCGTCCTGAAGACCGGCGCCTGTGGATCGAAGAGGCCTCGGGAGTTGCCCGTGTCAGGCTGGACAAGCGGGATATGGAGTCCCGCCTTACCCACGCCGCGGCCGAGCTCAAGAGGCTTGACGACCTCCCGGTCGAGCTGGTCTCGCGGAAAGAGCGACTGGAAGAAGACTGCCGGTCGACGCGGAAGTATCGCGAGCTCAGTTCGCTCAAGCAAGAAGTGGAACTTGCCATGTGGCTCTCTCAGGCCGAAGAGGAACAGCGCAAGGTTTCAAACCTCGTGAGGAGGCTCGAGAGACTCCGGGCCGAGCGGGATGACATGGAGTTGTCCGTGCCCCGGCTTAGGGAGCTGGAAGCTTCTCTCGTCGAGAAGAAGGCCCCACTTGATGAAGCCATCTCCGAATCGGCGCGCCTCAGGGAAGAGACCGCGTCGGACCTTCTTGCCCTGGAGAAGCAGCGTGATGCCGCGAGGGGTCAAGCCACAGCTCTCCAGCGGGAGATCGAGAACAGGACGGCCAGGCGCGAAGCGCTGAAGAAGGATTTGGAGAAGCTCGGCGACGAGGCAACGTTCACCGTTGGGGCTGAAATCCCGGTGCTCGGCGACGAGGAGACTGCCCTTTCTGACCGGAGAGAGTCTTTGGGCCAAAAGCTCGATGAAGCGGCGGGAAAACTGAGAGAAGCCGAGTCGGAACGGGCAAAGCACGAGGAGTTGCGCAGGCAATACGGCGAGAAGGCCATCGCTCTCCGTGGAGAGGTGGTCGCGCTTACCGGTGAACTGGCCAGGTTGCAGCGGGCCCGGGATGACCGCAGAAAGAGG
>CAZYFG010000200.1:0-2927 GCA_964646835.1 uncultured Eubacteriales bacterium
GTGCCCGACCATCCCTGTGTTGACCAAGCCTACGCCCATCTGCAAGACGCTTTCTACGGTGGCCGGCCAGACGAGGTTCGCGATGGTTCTTCGGATTTCCCTGCCGGACGGCTCTTGGGCAAGAGAACGATCATATGAGGCCGAGGGATTTGATATGGATATCGCCTCCTTGACAATACTTCCATTCTATATGAGGTGCCGGGGCGGGACTAGATGGGCACGGAGGGGAAACCGCTGGAAGAACCTTACGGCGCGGCTCCTGGGGGAGGGAAGGAGCCGCGCCCCATTTCACATTATGTTGACATAATGTCAGTGGTTACTGTCTGTGGCTGCGATTGGATTTCCTATTGTCGGAAGAGGCGTCCAGGGTGTAAGATCGTGCACAGAAGTGTGCACACATGCGTGGCCGCACCTACATACTCAACACTCACGAGGAGGACGCACATGCCGGGAAAAGAGCTGTTGGGACTTCATGGAGCGCTTAGCTTAAATCAAGGGGAAATGGGAGACCTGTTCAGCAGGTACGTAAACCCGGGGCTCAAGACCCTCCAGTCGGTTGTCGGGTTTGACAAACGGTTCGTAAGGGGAGACGGAGTCTCGGTCTACGATGAAGAGGGAAACCGTTACCTGGATTTTGTCGGCGGTTACGGTTGCCTTCCCTTTGGACACAGCCCAAGCGATATCCTCGCGGCACTCGATGAAGTCAAGGAAGTGCCGAACTACCTCCAGGTCATGACCAGCCCCTTCCAAGCGGCTTTGGCCCACGACCTGGCGCAGATAGTGCCTGAGGGATTGGAGATAACCTTCTTCTCAAACAGCGGCACCGAGGCCGTCGAGTCGGCCCTCAAGCTCGCGAGGGGAGCCATGGGAGAAGGCGTCTTCGTTTACTGCACCGGCGCGTTCCACGGCAAGACCCTGGGTTCCCTCTCAGTGGGAGGCCGCGAGAAGTACAAGAAGCCGTTTTACCCCTTGGTCCCGGGCACGGTTGAAGTCCCCTTCGGCGACGCGGACGCGTTGGAGAAGGCCTTGCGGGACAACAAAGTAGCCGCCTTCATAACCGAGCCAATCCAAGGCGAGGCCGGCGTGATGGTTCCTCCGCCAGGCTATCTACGGAAAGCGAGAGAGCTCACCCGGAGACACGGCGCCCTCTTCATACTCGATGAGGTGCAGACCGGCTTCGGGCGTACAGGGAAGATGTTCGCATCCCAGCATGACGGGGTCCGCCCGGACATACTCTGCCTTGCCAAGGCCTTGGGAGGCGGCGTGATGCCCATAGGCGCGACCATAGCCACCAGGAAGGTCTGGGAAAAGGCTTACGGGGGCCTTTCGCGGGCGATCCTCCATACCTCTACCTTCGGGGGCGGGGCTAGGGCATGCGCGGCCGGTTTGGCCTCCATCCAGAAGATAGTGAGGGAAGGCCTTGCGGAAAGGGCAGCCGAGCTTGGCGCCTACTGCCTGAACGGCCTCAAGACCCTCAAAGAGCGCTACAAGCTTGTCGAGGACGTACGGGGAATCGGGCTCCTCATGGGTATCGAGTTCAGGCGGCCCGGCGGGATTCTGGACGTCCTTACGGCCGGCTCTGTTAACAAGATTGCTGAGGAGTACATCGGCGCCCTCGTCGCTTCGGAACTCATGAAGCGACACAAGGTTATCACGGTGTACACCTTGAACAACCCCAACGTCATTCGCCTGGAGCCTGCCCTCACCGTGACGAAGGAAGAGATCGACTTCGTCTTGAACGCCCTGGAGGATGTCCTTTCGCGTAACAGGTCGTTCTTCAGCCTGGCCGCGTCGGTCGCTCGGAGGTAATGATATTTCGACCACAGAAGGAAACCGCGGGGAGCGGGAGGAAATTCTAAGAACGCTCACCGGGCAAGTGGGCTTTGAGCGACTGAAACGGACCGAAAGGAGGAAAGGCGCCGCTTGAGCGGCGCCGGTCACCATGCCTGCCATTTCCCCAAGAGAGTTCCTTGGTTTCACTCCGGGCGAAGACCGGAAACTTGCCGATTGGAGCCAGCTCACCGAGTACTACAGGAAGCTCACTGACGGAGCCCGCCGGATCCGTTGGGTGGACATGGGAGAGAGCACCGAGGGCAGACCCTTCTACTATCTCACGGTCTCGTCTCCTGAGAACCTTGAAAAGCTCGACGAGTACCGGAAGGTCCAGGCGTGGCTGGCGGACCCCAGGGGCCTTGATGAGAAGGACGCCGGGGCCCTTGTCTCCAAGGGAAAGACCATCGTCATGATCTCATGCTCCATCCACGCAACCGAAGTTGGGGCCGCTCAGATGGTGCCCGAGCTCCTCTACGAGTTGGAGACGCGGGACGACGACAATGTCAGAGAGATACTGGACAATGTCATCCTCCTGTTCGTGCCTTCGCTGAACCCGGACGGCCTGGACCTGGTCGTGAACTGGTACAAGAGCACTCTCGGCACTCCCTACGAGGGTTCGGCGCCGCCGTTCATCTACCAGAAGTACGCGGGCCACGACAACAACCGCGACTGGTTCATGCTGAACCTGGTTGAGAACCGGCTGACTGTGGAGAAACTCCACAACGTCTGGCACCCCCACATAGTGTTCGACCTTCACCAGATGGGCGACCTTGGATTCCGTTTCTTCCTCCCGCCGTTCATGGACCCGTTCGACCCCAATGTGGATCACATACTCCAGCAGGAAATCGCCGAACTGGGTATCCACATGGCCGGCGAGCTGTTGGCCGCGGGGAAGACGGGGATATCGTGGCTCAATACCTATGACGGGTTCGCCCCATCCCGGGCGTACCAGCACTATCACGGGGGAGTCCGCATCCTGTCCGAGGCAGCGAGTGTCCGTCTGGCCACGCCGACCAGCAGGAAGCAGGAGGAACTGCGACCTACCAGGGACGGACTCGATCCGAAGGTGTCCACGTGGAACCATCCCGCGCCGT
>CAZYFG010000201.1:0-2082 GCA_964646835.1 uncultured Eubacteriales bacterium
CTCGGGCTCGAGGAACTGGAGTACACTACAATGCCGGACGTCATGAAGAAGCTGTCCGGAAGGATGGTACCGATAGAGTAACGCGAAGGGTCCCTCCGCATGTGACGGAGGGACCCAATGAGACGGTGAACCCCCTTGCGCTACACGATTCTCGGCCAGACCGGCATCAGAGTCTCGGAACTTTGCTTCGGCTCACTCGCATTGGGGCCTGCCCATTACAACTTGACTCCCGACGCCGCTTACCCGGTGCTGGATTACGCCTGGGTCAACTTCTACGATACGGCAGACCTATATGACACGTATCCCCATCTCCGGAAACTTGCGGCCAGGGAAGGCTCGGTCATCGCGTCCCGGTCGTTTGCGCATGACCGCGAAGGGATGAAAAAGACCTTTGACCGGGCGCGGCGCGAGCTTGGCCGCGATACATTGGATATATTCGGTCTTCACGAGCAGGAGTCGGCCCTCACTTTGAAGGGACACCGGGAGGCCCTGGAGTACCTGGCGCGGGAAAAAGAGAGGGGCGGGGTAAGGGCCGTTGCAGTATCCACCCATACGGTCGAGTGCGTGAGGGCCGCGGCCACCATGCCTCTGGTAGACGTCATCTTTGCGCTTCTCAACGTTGAAGGGATAGGGATAAGGGGCGGCACCAGGACCGACATGGAGAGGGCCCTGGAACTAGCCTGGCATTGCGGCAAGGGGATATACCTAATGAAGGTCCTCGGAGGAGGGCACTTGTATCGTGAGGCGCGACGCGCTCTCGAATATGCGAGGGATTTTCCCTACAAGCACAGCGTGGCTGTCGGTCTCCATTCCTTTGCCGAGGTGGAGTTCGCGTCGAAAGTGTTTTCGGGAGAAGAGCCGCCTCAAGAAACCCTCTCCCGCGGAGTCGGCAAGAGACGCCTTTTCATCGAGGATTGGTGCGAGCGATGCGGTCGCTGCGTGGAAGCTTGCGGCTTCGGCGCCCTGTCCATGGGAGAGGGGCCTCCGGCGGTCGATGCGGAAAAGTGCATGCTGTGCGGCTACTGTGCTAGAGCCTGCCCTCATTTCTGCCTGAAAGTGATGTGACGAAAGATGGAGGGTACCGGCAAAATAATCGGTGTGGACCTCGGGCTCAAGCGGGTTGGGGTGAGCATCAGCGATCAGACCAACTCGCTGGCCAGCCCTCTGGATCACGTGGCGTACGAAGGACCACGGAAGCTGGCCGCGTACCTCACGGAACTTGCCGCTAAGTACGGGGCGACTTCATTTGTGGTGGGGCTTCCCAAGAACATGGACGGGACCGTAGGGCAGGCCGGAAAGCGTGCCCTGAGATTCGCAGAGCTCCTCCGCAGCCACTCGGGGTTGCCCGTCTCACTGGAAGATGAGAGACTTACCACTTCCCAGGCCGAAAAGGAAATGATAGCCTTAGGAAAGTCCCGCCACCTAAGAAAGAAGACCATAGACGGCGCCGCAGCGGTCCTTATCCTCGAGAACCACCTAAGGGCCGCGCGCATGAGGACTAAAGAAGGGCAGTGATACCGGTGAAGAAAGACGACGATTTGGTTGTGTTGCAGGACGATGAAGGCAACGAGATAGGGTTTCGGATTCTGTTTGACTCGCTCTTCGTAGGCGACCGTCAGTACGTGGTGCTAATGCCCGTGAACCAGGAAGACGACATGGAGCCGGAGATCGTCATCTTGAGGCTAGATGTCGACGAGAGAGGCGAGAACGTCCTCGTGACTATCGACAGTGACGAGGAGTGGGAGGAAGTCCTCAAGGCGTTCGAGGAGATTGACCTGGAGGGCGAGTTCGAAGACTGTGAGTTTGTCGTCGACGAGGGCGAAGAGGACGACGACTTGGAAGACGAGGAGGAGCCCCCGCATCTTGGGATACGGCGTGGGTCTCTTTCTCGTTCTTTGCCTGGCTGCGGCCTCATCCTTCACCTACCTTACATCCTCACCCCTTCCCGAGGGCTCGGAGCCGGTCACCGTGGTGGTTGAACCGGGCATGTCCACCCGGGATGTGGCCGCGCTCCTCAAAAGCTACGGAGTCATTCGGAACGAGCTGGTCTTCCGAGCGCTGGCAAGGGTGATGAGAGCCGAC
>CAZYFG010000201.1:2171-2475 GCA_964646835.1 uncultured Eubacteriales bacterium
GGCTAGCCGTGCAGGATATCGCACGGCTAGCCGTGCAGGATATCGCTGCCCTGGTCGAAGAGAAGGGCTTTGGCTCTGCCGAAGCGTTTCTCGAGGCCTCAGGAGACAAGTCATTCGCGCCCGAATACGTCCCGGCCGGGTATCTGGACTCCGCCAAGGCGCCCCTTGAGGGGTACCTCTTTCCGGACACCTACTACATCCGCAAGGGCATGTCCGAAAAGGAACTGGTGGCCATGATGGCCCGGCATTTCGCGGAAGTCTTCACCAAGGACCTGCAGGAAAGGCCGCCCAGGTGGGCCTCACA
>CAZYFG010000201.1:2555-2828 GCA_964646835.1 uncultured Eubacteriales bacterium
GCGCTGGGAAAGCCTCCGGACGCCACCGTGCTATGGAAGGACCTTGAGGTAGATTCCCCCTACAACACCTACAGGAACCCCGGGCTCCCTCCGGGGCCAATCGGCAACTTCGGTAAGGCGAGCTTGGAAGCGGTCCTGGCGCCTGAAGACGTAGACTACCTGTACTTTGTGGCCAAGAACGACGGCACCCACGCTTTTGCCCGGACGCTCGCCGAGCACAACGCGAACCGCGCCAGGTACCAAGGCCGCTGAATAACCGCATCCCTTCTTCAC
>CAZYFG010000202.1:0-2751 GCA_964646835.1 uncultured Eubacteriales bacterium
CCCGAGAGCCTTCTCCCCGGGTCGATTGCCCTCAACCGGCATCTCTCCGAACTTGCCGGATGCGAGGGACTTCAGCTCGCGGCGACCAACAACGTCCACTATGCCCGAAAGGAAGACTTTTTCGTCCATGACATCCTTACCTGCATAAGGACGCTTACGAAACTCGATGACGTCCATCCCGAGAGGCGCTTGAACGCCGAGAACTACCTGAAGAGCGAAAGCGAAATGGCCTTGGCTTTCAAGGAGTACCCCGGCGCACTCCGCGCGACATACGAGATCGCGGCTCAGTGCGAGGCCCCGGTGGACTTGGGGACGCCCACTTTCCCGTCGTTTGCCGTCCCCCAAAGCTACCCTTCGGCCGCGGCGTTTCTGCGCCACCTGGTTTTCGAGGGAGCCAAGAGGAGGTACGGGAAGGTCACGCCCCAGATTGAAGAAAGGCTCAATCACGAGCTCCACGTCATTTTGAAACTGGGGTATGAGGATTACTTCCTGGTGGTGTGGGACCTGGTCTTGTTCGCCCAGGAGCAGGGGATCAGACACGCCGGCCGGGGCTCGGCGGCCGATTCCGCCGTCGCCTATTGCCTGAACGTGACCGATGTCGACCCGATCGCCCAAAACCTCTTGTTCGAAAGGTTCCTGAGCCTTGAGCGGGGGGAAAAGCCCGACATTGACGTCGATTTCGATGCCAGGCGGAGAGACGACGTATCGGCTTACGTGCGGAGGAAGTACGGGGAAGAGCACGTCGCCGCTGTGGCCACGTACAACACGTTCCAGGGGAGGTCGGCCGTAAGGGATGTGGGGAAAGCCATGGGTTACTCGAGCGACGAGATAGACCTGATCGCCAAGCGCATGCCTTACTACCTCCCGGCGTCGGCGCTCAACGAGCGATTCGATCTTGTGCCCGAACTCCAGGATCTCTCCATTCCGCCCAAGAGACTCAGGACGCTTCTTACCGTGGCCGAGCGGCTCGCGGGGCTTCCCAGGTTCCTCGCGACTCACTTGGGAGGTCTGGTCATATCAAGAGACCCCATTACCTACTTAAGTCCGGTTGAGTACTCGGCCAAAGGCATCACCATCGTCCAGTTTGACAAGGATGACGTCGAAGACCTGGGGTTGGTGAAGATAGACCTGCTTTCCCTCCGGACGCTGGGGGCGGTCGAGGACTCTTTGGGCTATGTGAGGGAAGCCGGCAAGGAGTTGGATTACGACCGGATTCCCCTGGATGACAGGCGTACTTACCAAAGGCTCAGGGCTTCGGACACGGTGGGCATCTTCCAATTGGAGAGTTCGGCCCAGAGGGCCCTCCAGGCCAGGTTGGGCGCGGACAATATAGAGGACATCGTGGCGAGCGTCGCGCTCATAAGGCCCGGTCCCATAAAAGGGAACATGGTTGAGCCTTACGTGCGACGGCGTCAGGGGTTGGAACCCGTGACGTATTTAGAGCCCAGACTTGAGCCCATCCTCAAGAAGACCTACGGGGTGATACTCTTCCAGGAGCAGGTCATCGAGATCGCATCAACTATCGCCGGGTTTACCCCGGGGGAGGCCGACAAGCTCCGGAGGGTCATGACTCACAATAGGTCCGGGGAGGAGATGGAGAGCCTCGGCAGGCTCTTCGTGGAGAAGGCGGTCCGGGCGGGAGTGGAAGAGGTGACCGCCGAGGCCATTTTCCAGTGCATGAAGGGATATGCCAGTTACGGATTCTGCGAAGCCCACGCCAGGGCTTTCGGGACCACGGCTTACAAGACTGCCTACCTTATCGAGCACCATCCCGCGGAGTTCTTCGGCGCCATCCTCAACAACGAGCCTATGGGCTACTACCCCGTCTCGACCATATGTGTCGAAGCCAAGCGTCACGGCGTGACCGTGCTTGGCCCGTCCGCGAATAGGTCCGGCAAGGATGTCAAGGTGGAGGGCGCCGAGGTCATACTGCCGTTCAGGATGATACGCGGGATAAGCGCCAAGACCGTAGACGCGATCGAGGAAGAGAGGCGGAAAGGCCCGTTCAGGTCGTTCTCGGACTTCGCGGCGCGGGTCCGCCCGCCCGTGGACGTGCTCCGGGCGATGGTCTTGTGCGGCGTTTTCGACGAGTTCGGCGTGCCCAGGAAGAGGCTTATCTGGTCTATCTCCGATAGGTTTATCGGGGACGTCACTTCCGAAGACGGAGCGCTGGTCGACGGGCCAAAAGATGACGGTCAGGGTGTGGGGGGCGACTTCTCTCTTTCGGAGAAACTCGGGTTTGAGTACCAAGTGCTCGGTTTTCCTGTCTCGGGCCACCCGATGGCGGTCTGGCGCGAGACGTTGTCAAAAAGAGGGTTTGTAGGAAGCCGGGAACTGGCGGATATCCGCCCGGGCGAATTTGTGAAGGTGGGCGGAATACCCGTAAGGCCTCACAGGCCTCCTACAAAGAGCGGCAAAACTATCGTTTTCATCTCCCTTGAGGATGAAGACGGCCTTATTGACGCCACTTGTTTCGAAAGCGTCTACAAAAAGTACGGGAAGTTCCTGTTCCCAGGCGAGCTCCTGCCTTTGGGCATCTGGGGCCAGGTGCAGAAAAGGGGGAATGCCTATTCGGTGACCGCGCGGACCGTCTTTCCTCTGTCTCACGCGTTGGCGGAAAGATAGGTTGAGATCCTGGTATCGCCGTAGGCGTAGATCCTGTTCAAAGAAAGGCGGCCCCAGGTCTCCTCATGTTTCTCTTTGCGGTGCTGCTGGAGGACTACGATGCCTGCCGGGTCGACCAGAGGAGAC
>CAZYFG010000203.1:0-1913 GCA_964646835.1 uncultured Eubacteriales bacterium
CGGATGGACTATCTTCACGGACTATCTTTGTGGACCATCCTTGTGGGCTATCCGGCTTCTTGGTACGAAGGCGCGGACCGGAACCTATTTCAGTCTCTCGGCCAGCCTGGCACGGCGGTCGATATCGAGTTTCTGGAAGATGGACCGAAGGTGGGCCCGGACCGTTGCCTCCGACACCACGAGTTTCGCCGCAATCTCTGCGTTTCGAAGCCCCTGGGCGGCAAGCTTGGCGACCTCCATCTCGCGAGGAGTAAGGCCTCCGGATGATTCGTCCGAAAGGTGAGGGTACGCGCGAGCTATGATCTCGTCGGGCATGCCCTCAAGGAGCCAGGAATACGACGCGAGGGCCGTGATCAGGCCGTCGGGAGCCGCGACCTGAACCGCTTCCTCAATGGCCTGCCGGGCGCGGGCGCGGTCGCCCATCCGGAAACATCCTACAGCCAGGATCAGCCGTCCGATCACGTCTGAAAATACGTGTCCATTCCAGCCTTCAAGGAACCTGGCCTCGGCTCTCCCTACCACTTGCGCGTTCTCGCCACGGTATAAGAGGTACATGAGATGAACGAACACTACCGTATCCATCAATGCGGCGGGCACCACGCGTCCGGAGGAGTCGCCGCGCCGGAGCCACTCGGCCACTGCGTCGATGACCTGAAGCTCAACCAAGAGGACCCCCCGGGCTGTATCGAGTGCTGACCGTACCAAAGACGTGTTCTGCAGCGGGTACGACATAGCCCGCTCCATGGAGTTCAACGCATGCTGCCATCCGGCCGTGTCGGCTTTCTGAAGAGCCGCCTGCGCTAGGATGATGGCGGCTGCCAACTGGACGGTACTCTGCTGCCGACTTTCGGCCAGGAATGAAGCCTTGTAGGCATGGACCTCCGCGCCCGTCAGGTCTCCCCTCTGGTACGCAAGCTCTGCCCGGTACAAAGCATCGGCGCCGCTTCCGTGCCCGTTGGTGAGTCTTGAGTATAGCGCGATGTATTGCTCCAGGTCATCGGCCTCGCGATCTGCTTCGCCGGGTATCACATGGAAGACGGCCAAGGGCGAGAGACTCCCGAACCACCACGGAGTGAAGGGCTGAATCACCTGCGACGTCCTGCCTGGGAACAACGACGCTGCCATCCTAAGGCGCTCGGTCATTTTGGGAAGATGGGGGTATTCGCGGAATGACATGAGGAGGACCCACTCCCCCAAGAGCCGGGCGTCGCTGTGGGAAACGGTACCGCCCGAACCCGCGGCATCCAAGTCAGCCGTGTTCACGCCCAGGAATCCTCCGAGTTCCTCCATGAGCGAATCGAAGGCCTCATCCATCCCCGCTAATAGCAGCGTCCAAGCGATCCTGAGCATGGAGAGCATGTTTGAACGCTTCACTTTCGCCGGGCAATCCCGCGCAATACCAGAAGCGACGCCGGGAAAAGGCGTCCCTCCGACTTCCTCAAGCATCACTGGGGAAAAGTCCAAAGACAGGATCCGTTCGTAATCCTTGGTCTGCCAGTAGTAGTCCAGGGCTTCGGCCGTCCTGCCGTTATCACGGCACCAGTCCCCGGCCCGCGTAAGGCACTCTCTGCTGAATACCTGGCCACGCGCCTTACGTTTCTCTGAGAGCAACCTGGAAAGGATGCTGTGCATCTCGTAGCGACCCTCGGCCCTTCCGTAGCTGATGAACGGACTGGCGAGCGCCGCTTCGGTGTACTCGGGGAGGGCTTGGCATCCCAAGAGATAGCATGCCTGCTGTAGCGTGAATACCTCAAACGGCGACATGCGCAGGAGGAACGTTTGCTGATCCGGAGAGAGCGCGTCCCATACAAGACGCTCCATGAGAGCCATGATGCCCGGCGTAAGAGAGAAGGTCCCGCTCTCACTGTAGGCACAAAGCTGCAGGTAGACTGCGATGATCCAACCTTCGGTGT
>CAZYFG010000203.1:1923-2725 GCA_964646835.1 uncultured Eubacteriales bacterium
GTATCGTTCTATCTGAACGGCTTCTTCGGGCGATATGCTCACGCCCGCCAAGGAATAGTACCGCTCAATGTCGGCAGCGTTCAGCCGGAGGTCCGTGGCGGTGATGCTGAGGAAACCCCGACCCGCGGTGATGGCTCGGTTGTCTCGGGAGAGCATCTGGGTCACGACCACAACATGCAAGTTCTCTCCCCCGTGCTCAATGAGGGCAAGAAGGAAGGAAGGCGGCAAGGCGTCCTGGAGCAGATGGCAATTGTCCACTACCAGATAGGTCTCGTGCCTGCACCTTAAGGACCTCAGGGCGTCACAGACCTCGCCGATGGTGACGGCGTTGGGCAGATCGATACGGAGGAGCCTATGTCCCGCTTCTTCATCTACTTTGGCAATCTCCAGACAGAGACGGCTGAAGCTCGAAGACGGGGCTTCCTCGGTCGCGCTGAACCAGTGCACAGGAGTTCCCGCAAGGGACTTCGATTCCAGGTAGTCGCGCACGGCTGTGGTTTTTCCGTAACCCGAAGGGGCCTCCACGATTGTCGTGCGGGCGAACTGAATCTCATCCATCTTGCGCTTTAGCCTATCGGAGAAATAGTGCACCTCGGTGCGCACTCTGCCTGATCTTTCCATGCAGATCACCCTCGTTGCGGGTCGTGCCTTCCGGGAAATTATACCACCTCAGCTTCAGATTTGACTCGGAGAACTTGTCCGGCCAATGCGGAAAAGGCGATGGGTATTTCTCCTTGTCATCAGGTGGATCTATATTGATAATAGCTATTGACGAGGCCGGCTGCCATGAAGTTGACTTCCG
>CAZYFG010000204.1:0-2709 GCA_964646835.1 uncultured Eubacteriales bacterium
GATCAAGAGAAACGGCGTTGTTGCTGACGTGCAGCCCAAATTCCTCACGACGGACATGAGGTGGGCGCAAGAACGAGTTGGTCCCGGGAGGATGCGCTCCTCCTACGCATGGCGCACCATGCTGAAAGCGGGGCTCCACATGGCAGGCGGTTCTGACTGTCCGGTTGAGCCCGCGGACCCCCTGTGGGGCATCTACGCCGCGGTCACCAGAAAGGACATGGAACGCGAACCCAAGACGTCGTTCTATCCCAACGAGAGGATCACTGTTGAGGAATCCCTCCGCATGTTCACCGTGGGAGGGGCGTACGCCGAATTCGCCGAGCACATGAAGGGCACGCTCGAGCCGGGGAAACTGGCCGACTTCACGGTGCTCTCCGAAAACTTGTTCCGCGTGTCCCCTGACGACATAAAGGATATCAAGGTGGAGATGACGGTAGTGGGCGGAGAGGTGGCCTACGCCCGAAGCAGTTAGTCACGGACAGGAAAACGCCGGAGGAATAGCAACGGTGCGGCCTCTGGTCACAACGTTCTCCGTCGTTTCCGGCCTATGAGTCCGATTACGAATCCTGCGAAAGCCAGCACAAGAGCGGTAACAGCGGCGTGGATGCCGGCCCTCTTAACAAGCGCGAAGAAGAACGGCTCGGGAAACATCCTTATGAGCCAGTCCGTCTGGGGGTCCAGGAGCCACAGGTCGTTGGTGAACGTCAAAAGGTGAAACTTGGTCCACCACCCGGTGAAGTCGGAAGAGGCGGGCAAAGCCAGGATTACCAGAACAAAGATGGATAATAGGGCGGCGGCGTAGAGGGCCATTGACGCCGCCTTGTGTTTTCCTGAGGTGGTGAGGAAAACGGCGATGGCGAAGGCCGCGGCCGTCGAGAGCCACTCGGCTGTGAAACCCGTCGTGAACAGGTCCTTTACGTCCTTAAGGTGCCGGAGCTCCTTCTGGTTGAAAAGCAGCCGTTCGCGGCCGTCTACCGTGGTAGTCACTTGGGGCGAGTCGGTTTTCGAGACAAGGTAGTCGATGAGCGCCTTACCCGCTTTCGTTAGGTCATCGAAACTCATCCCCGTGTCGGCCGTTACGCCAAGCTCCACCCAGAGGTCTTGATACAGCCCGAGGTTGGTGGCGGATGCGCGGACTGATAGCAGGGCGTTTGCCAAGACCAGGCACAGGGCCAGTGCAATTCCGGCTACGATCGTGACCCACCGCGGAATCTGAGGAGTCATGTCCATACCTCCGCACAGCAGTATTGCCTGAAGCCATTTTACCTCTTTTCACACGCCCCGGCCTGGAGACATATTATGCGACGTGCGCCGGACACTGCCGCGCAACATCAAAATGCCAGGTGGAAGATAGGGGGACTTTCTCTTGATCAAGAGAGGCTATGTGAAACGTGTCTTTCCAGGCAACAACACTCCCATGGGGTTCTTTTCCTACTACGATTATATTCTGCCTAAGGACAGCCGTCGCATCTACGTGATCAAGGGCGGACCGGGAGTAGGCAAGTCCACTTTCATGACCAGTATCGCAAAGCACATGGTGGACCTCGGATACGACGTGGAGATCCACCATTGTTCCTCAGACAACAACTCGATTGACGGTGTGGTATTCCCGGCAATAGGAGTGGGCTTGCTGGACGGCACGTCACCTCACGTCGTGGACCCTAAGGTTCCCGGAGCGGTCGATGAGATCGTCTGGCTGGGGGAGTTCTGGGACGAAGACGAGGTAAGGGCAAAGAAGAAGGAGATACTGCAGGCCCAGCGCGGCATTGAGTCGGTGTTCGGGCGAGCGTACAGGTACCTTAAGGCGGCACAGGTGGTCTACGAGGACTGGGAATCCGTGTGTATCGAGGCCCTAGACTGCGGAAAGGCCAACATCAAGGCCCAGAACATCATCGATGAGTGTTTCCACGCGATCCCTGTATCCGACAGTCCGGGCGTGGAGAGGAAGCTCTTCGCCAGCGCGATCACTCCGGACGGCATGGTGAACTACCTGAACACCATCGTCTCGCCGTGCAAGACCAGATTCGTCATTCAAGGTGAGCCGGGGACCGGCAAGTCCTACCTCCTTGAGAAGGTGAAGAGGGCGGCGTTGGAGCGCGGGTTCTTCACGGAGGCATACTACTGCCCCATGCATCCCGACAAAGTCGAGCATGTCGTTGTGCCCGGATTGGGGCTGGCATTCACGAAGTCAATCGCGCCGCATACCTACATCCCGGGACCGGCGGACAAGATCATAGATATGGATGAGTGCACCGACGCTGCGATTGTGGCAGACCACCGGCCCTACGCCGACAGGGCGAGAGACGAGTTCGAGCGGCTCTTCAACCTGGCGATATTCTACATCAGCCAGGCCAAGCAGTATCACGATGCAATGGAGCGCTGCTATGCCCCCAACATGGACTTTGGGGGCATCAACCGGCTCCGGGAGAAGATCACCCAGAAGATCCTGGGCTACGCCCTGGAAGCCGAAAGTGTGGCCGGAAACGGCGAGTGAAGTCCGTGAGTAAAGCCGGCGAGTGAAGCTATGGAAATATGAGGCAGCAAAGGGGCGCTGTCGGACGGAAAGAGTGATCGCCGGCAGCCCCCCTTCGTTACACCCTCTGCCCGAAAACACCTGTATTCCGCGCATCGAAGATCGACCCATCCTCCCGCACGATGGAAGCCTGCGGAGCTCTTGTCAGAAGAAGGATGCCTGAATAAAATGAAAAT
>CAZYFG010000205.1:0-2655 GCA_964646835.1 uncultured Eubacteriales bacterium
GTCGTCTCAAGGGACGCGTTCCCGTAATTGAAGGTCTCATCCGTGAACTCTTTCATGCCCTTTCCGGACTTCTTGTAGAGTTCCTCAATGAAGCGCATCCCCGTGTAGTAGGAGATGCCGTCAGCAGGCCTCATCATATGAGCCCTGGTCTGACCTTGCGCGCTGTACTCAGTGCAGTTCAGGTTCCTTACGTAGTTGTCGATGACTTTCTGCACAGGCTTCCTGTGATAATAGAGGTCGACCTCGACCTTGACCCGCGTAGAGCAGCACCACCCTCTCTTGGCGGTCTCCAGTTTCGATATGGGGTCCTTGTAGTAGGGCATCATGAGGTACTCGGACCTGTGGGCGATACCCTCGTGAAGGGCCCTCGACATGAACAGTCCCAGCCTGAAGGTGTGTGGCAGCCGGAACTGCGCGGCTTTGACGGAGGCGGCGTGATGCCCAGGGTAGCATTCGTAGGCGATGGTTTCTTCGATCATTGCCCTCGTGAAGGCCGGCACGTTCTCGGGATTCATGCAGACGATCCCGCCCATGTACATGAAGGTCGGAGTGTTCAAAGACGCGATCAAGGCTGAACTAGGAGTGACGGTGAACGAGTTCGAGAGCGGCCTCAAGGAGTGGCTTGCGAAGTACCTCGCGGACAGGTGAGTGCCTTCCTATTTGCGTGCTGCCACAACGGCCAACCAGTCTCCCGACCCGGTATACGGGCTGCCTGTTAAGTCGTCCCAGACGTGCGTGACCTCAAAGCCCTCCGCCTTGAGCACTGGCTCCAGAGTCTCGAGGGAGTAGTCCCGGTACCAGTTCCTATACACCTTGGGGCCTTCCTCATCGACGATAATGTACTGGTCCACATACACATGCTCCTCGGGATAGTCGAACCCTTGCTCCAAGATGAGGTGCATCCCCGGCCTCCAGAACCCGCCCTCGCTCAAACGCCAGCCGTTCTTCAGACCGCGCTTCGCCCGCAGGGTTCTGGTGGTAACGTCCAACACAAACACTCCGCCTTCCTTGAGCGCCCCGTGGATCCGCCTGAGGAGTTCGTCACGGATGTCGTCCGGAAACACGGACAGCTCGCCGTAGATCTGCATGACCACATCGAACTCCCCGGTGAAGCCGATGTCCAGGAAGTTCATGCAGTGGTAGTCTATCTCAAGGCCGGATTCTTTGGCGGATTTCCTGGCGTATTCAATGGAGCGGGAGGAGATATCCACCCGCGCGCCGGCTCGGGCGAACCTCTCCGCGTACAGGCCCGGACCGCATCCCAGGTCGAGCACCTTCATGCCCGGCTTCACGACACCTGAGCCGAGGAGGTTCCTCACGGTGGCATCAATCGCCTCCGGCCTGCGGCTTGCCGCGTCATGGTTGGGGTCCAGGTGGGCCTCCAGCATGCTCTTGGATATATGCGGATCGTCCCAGAACCTCGGCTCGCCGGGCTCGAATAGAGCGGGTCTCACAGCCTCTCTTGACAAGAACTCCAGAAGTCTTTTCATGCCAGCGCTCCTCTCAGGCGGTGCTGCGGTAACCACGGATGATCGAATCCTCCACGTCTAGGTGGCCGAGAACATCATAACTGCACAAAGCGCCCGACGGGAACAGATCTCCAAAACTGCGGGCAGGCGACGGCGTCGGAAGCCTGTTGGGAGATCACGGGATCGCGGAATTACAGAAGGCAGCGATAGCGTTGGAAGCTTGTTGGCTGATCGCTGAATCGCGGAATGGCAGAATTCCAGGATCGCAGAATCGCAGATATGGGTTGGTGAAATGTCTCACCTCCGGTTTTTCGGCTAGAATAGGACAGGATTACTGCCTTAGCCGAAGGCGCCGCTTCATTTGGATTACAGACCTCCCGTCCTGAGAGGTACGGGAGTCTGCGGACAGGAAGAGTAGTCGACGGATAGAGATGACGACCGGAGGTACAAGCACTTGCAGGCCAGGAAGAGCAGTCGACAGATAGGTGGGAGTCGACCGAAGGCCTGGGCGTCTGCGAGCGGCAAGGTGTACCCAGAGACAGGAGATGACGGCCAGAAACATGGACGTCTCCAAGCGGTAAGAACACCCAACAGACAGGAGATGGCGATCAATGGTAAGACCCGCATCGAGCATAGCCTTCCTATACTTTGACGACCTCCCGGCGGCGAAAGACTTCTTCACGTCGGTGCTGGGCCTTGAGCAGGCAGTTGATCAAGGATGGGCCGTGATATGGAGGACCGGGACGACGGGATTTATCGGAGCCGTGGATGTCCGGAAAGGCTCGATCCCCGTCACGGCGCGAGGGGGAGTCCTCATCAGCCTGAACGTCCACGATGTGGAAGTGTGGCATGAGAAGATGAAGCAGGCGGGAGTCCGAGAACTCACCGCAATAAATGCGTAATCCGGTCAATTCGACCATCTGATCCGTTTTGAGCCGTCCACCGGATCCGGTCTTTCCCGACCACGAGATCCGGTTTTGTCCGACCAGTGGATCCGGAACCAGCCGACCACTTTTCTCGGCCCTGCGGCGCCGGCACTACATCAGTAACACACTGGTCGGTTCAGCTTCAAGACTCACCTCCTTTTTGACCGCCCGCGGCGGCGATCTTCCGCATGGACTCGCCCCTTAGGGCGATCTTGTGAGCGTTGTGTACCAGGCGGTCCATGATCGCGTCAGCGACGGTG
>CAZYFG010000206.1:0-2627 GCA_964646835.1 uncultured Eubacteriales bacterium
TTTCACGATTCCGGTGACCGCGGTTTCGACCGGCAGGCGCTCAGCCGAGGAAGCCCCGTAAAAGCCCGCGATGCCGACGCAGTGATCCATAATATACTGCACATCTTCGGGGGAAGCGATTGAACCGCGTGCCAGGAACGCTCCGCGAATGAAGGCCCTCCTGAAGGCAGCGTTGGATAGCAGGATGCTCGCGGACGCAGGAGCTGCGCCATCAGGTGCCTCCTTGGCTCCCCATAGCTTCATGAGATACAGGAAACGACGCTTGAGGAAGGGTTCGGCCGCGGTCTCTGTCCCGCCCTTTCTGCCCTTCGGTCTCTCAACTCCCTGACGCGACCTTCCTTCTGCGCATTGTGGGAGCTCCTGCTCCTTCAACGAAACTCATAAGGGACGCGGCCAGTTTTGACGAGTCGTGCCTGGCCAGATCGCCTCTTGACAGGTAGTCTCCGGGTACCACTGAGTATCCCTTCTCCACAAGGGTCGCCCGGTCCAGCCGGACCTGGTACCGCCCTTCTTCGGCATACTTGGCGGCGGTTTCGGCCGGGGCTTCGGCGATGTTGGCTAAGACCGAGGTCACCAGGGGGCCTGCGTGCTTCTCAATGGCAAAGACGTGATCGGCTACCGAGTAACCGTCTGTTTCACCCGGTTGAGTCATGATGTTGCACACGTAGACCTTCCGGGCGTTCGAGACTGCTATGGCTTCCCTAATCCCCGGGACCAGCAAGTTGGGGATGACCGATGTGTATAGACTGCCGGGACCTATTACGATGCCGTCCGCTGAGACTATGGCGTCTACCGCTTCGTCCAGCGCAGGTGGGTCCGGAGGGCATAGAGTGAGCCTCTTGACGCGTTTGCGGACCTGGGGGATCGCGAATTCGCCCAAGACAACCGAGCCGTCTTCCATTTCCGCCCGCAAGGTGACATCGCTTAAGGTTGCGGGGACCACTTTCCCCTTCACCGCAAGAACCCTGGACATGGTTCTTACCGCGAGCTGGAAGTCGCCGGTCATCTCGGTCCTGGCTGCCAAGAACAGGATTTCGAAGTTGTGGGCTCTGCTGCGGCCAGCGCCACGAGGCAGTTGCGGATATCTCCCGGAGGCAGCATCCCGATGTCTTTCCTAAGCCTCCCCGAGCTCCCTCCGTCGTCCGCCACCGTTACTATTGCGGTCAGGTCGCAGTCCAGCGATTTGAGGCCTCTTAGGACACTGGCGAGCCCGGTACCCCCGCCTATGGCGACAATCTTGAGTTTCTCCAGGTAGCTCAATGGTCAAGACCTCCGGCTTCTGCTCGCTCGATATCCCTATGCTCGACGACAACCGTATGTTCATTGGACTCCAGGTGGGCGCGAAGAGCCTCTCCCAGGGCGACGGACCGGTGTCTTCCTCCCGTGCATCCGATGGCGATGGTGAGGTGAGACTTGCCCTCGTCAACGTAGTTCGGCAAGAGGAAGTCCACAAACTTGGTCAGTCTGTTGAAAAAGCCTTTTGCCAGAGTAGGTTTGAGTACGTAGCGGCTCACCTTAGGATCAAGTCCGGTAAGGGGCTTGAGCTCGGACACGTAATGAGGGTTAGGAAGGAACCTTACGTCAAAAACCAAGTCCGCGTCAAGCGGGAGGCCGTATTTGAACCCGAATGTGACTATAGTGATGAGCAGTTTTTGGAACTTGACCGTCTTGGAGAAGACCTCGACCAGCTGCTTTCGGAACTCAGACGTGCTGAGGTTCGACGTATCGATGATGAGAGTCGCCCTGGACCTTAGGTCGGAGAGCATGTCGCGTTCGTAACGGATCCCCTCGAGGGTGCTGCCTTGCGGCGAGAGCGGGTGGCGCCTGCGGGTCTCCTTGTATCTTCTCACTAGAGCTTCATCGTCGGCCTCCAGAAAGAGGATAGCCGGTTTCACTCCGTCAAGATTCAGGGTTTCCAGAGCGCCCGAGAGGTCTTCGAAGAACTCCCTGCCCCGCACGTCCACGCCCATGGCGATTTTGGATATGGGTTCCTCAAGCTGCTTGCAGAGCTGAATGAAAGTAGGGATGAGAGCAGGAGGCAGGTTGTCGACGCAATAGTAGCCAAGGTCCTCCAGAGTCTTTAAGGCCTGGGATTTGCCTGCGCCCGAGAGTCCGGTTATGAGCACCAGGTTTGCGTTGAAACCTTGGATAGGTTCAGCGGTATCGGACACTCTCCCACCTCTCTTCGCGCGCCCAAGCGACTATTCTCCGGCAGGCACCCCCAGGTCAGCCCATAAACGCGCTTGACGGGACGGCTTCGCCAGGAAACTGAGGTCCGCGCCTTCCTGCCAGGCTCTGTACATGCTTTCGCCTTGTCGGAGCCCGATCCCGGTGTAGTCCGCCGGCTTCACCAATCTGGGCTTCGGGTGCTCGCCGTAGCTGTCGTTAGGCATGAATATGCTTTGACCTTTGTATTCCACGTCGTAGAAGGCCAACCCTTTGCGCAGCCTTATGGGGTCATAGACGGATTGGAAGTCTCTGGCGATCCAGTTGGCCAAGACGAGGGGCACTTCGCCTGGGTTGACAGTCACGTGGCCGTAGAAGGGTGGAATCAAGAGGATGTCCCCTTCGTTAAAGTCTGCGACCACGAAATCGTCCACTTGTCCACTGACCTCTCCACCCCGCTG
>CAZYFG010000207.1:0-801 GCA_964646835.1 uncultured Eubacteriales bacterium
GGTCCCCCCGACCTCGCTCCAATTGGTGATGCTGCCTGAGAATATACCGCGGATCTGGGCTTTGGTGAGGCCGGTGACGGGGTTTGCGGGATGGACAATGAGAGCTAGGGCGTCCTCGGCGATTAGGGTGGAGGCAAGCTCGCTCTCACTCTCGGCCGGATACCTGGACAGCATCCCTATGTCAGCGGTGCCGGAAAGCGCCGCTCTAGCGCCTGCGCTGGACCCGCCGCCTTGCACGTTTATGGGTGGACGGTCAGGATAGGTCTTCGCGTATTCCTCGGCGAGCATCTCGGCGAAAGGCTGCACGGAAGTGGAGCCCGCAATGGTGACGGACCCGGGGCCCTCGCCTGCGCTACGCCTGCACCCGGCCGCAATAAGGCATAGAACCAAGAGACCTACCGCAACCAACAAAGAGACAAGACGCGACCGACCTATGGAGCTCATGACCTACCGGACCATCTCCTCTACCCTCCGGCGGACCTCATCCGGATCCAACTTCACCCTGGCAACTCCGGAGTCGAGGGCAGCCTTCGCCACTGCTCCCGCCACGGCAGGTCCCACCCGTTTGTCGAAGGGGTCCACAATGACGTAGTCGGGATTCATCTCTCCGGGGGTTATGAGGGAGGCAATGGCTTCCGAAGCCGCGACTTTCATGGCTTCGTTGATGTCGGAGGCCCTCACGTCCAGCGCTCCCCGGAGGATGCCCGGGAACGCCAGGACGTTGTTCACCTGGTTCGGGAAGTCCGACCGGCCGGTACCTACGACCGCCGCGCCTGCCGCCTTGGCCTCGTCGGGGAATAT
>CAZYFG010000207.1:811-2613 GCA_964646835.1 uncultured Eubacteriales bacterium
GACCGGGTTGGCCATGGCGATGACTACGGCCCCGCTTGCCATCGACCTAACCATCTCCTGGGTAACCGCGCCCGCCACCGAGACCCCGACAAAGACGTCCGCGTCCTTCAGGGCGTCCGCGAGAGAACCCTTAAGGCTCCTCTTGTTCCCGCGCCTTGCCGTCTCCTCTTTGAAGGGATTCATCCCCTCGGGGCGTCCCGGGTAGATGATGCCCTTGCTGTCACACACGACCGTCTCCTTGACACCTGCGTCAATGAGGAGGTTGGCTGTGGCGAGCCCCGCGGCTCCCGCTCCGTTCACTACCACGCGGACTTCGGCTATGTCCTTCCCCACGACTTTGAGCGAGTTTAGAAGGGCGGCAAGCACAACAACTGCCGTCCCGTGCTGGTCATCGTGGAAGACGGGGATGGACAGCTCGGCCTTGAGCCTCCGCTCAATCTCGAAGCACCTCGGAGCCGAAATGTCCTCCAGGTTAACGCCACCCAGGGTTGGCTCCAGCATCTTCACAAACCGGACTATCTCGTCCACGTCTTTGCTGGCAATGCACAACGGTATGGCGTCGACGCCCGCGAACCCCTTGAAAAGGAGGGATTTGCCCTCCATGACGGGCAACGCTCCGGCCGGTCCGATATCGCCCAAGCCCAAGACCGCCGTACCGTCTGATACCACTCCGATGACGTTTCCTTTGAAGGTGTATTCGTAGACCCTTTCCGGGTCCTCCGCGATCTCTTTGCAGGCTTCGGCAACACCCGGAGTATAAGCCAAGGTGAGGTCCTTCTTGTCGCGAAGGGGGACCTTGCTCACGATCTCCAGTTTTCCGCGGTTATCCCTGTGCAGTTTCAGCGCTTCGTCTCTGAGAGTCATCGTCTGTTCCTCCGTCTCGGTTTCTGGTCTTCCTGGTTTTCAACGATCATACATGTCCCGGCCATGGGCATCCACACCCACTATCGCCGGGAAATCTGCTATCTCCAGCCTGTGCACCGCTTCGGGACCCAAGTCAGAATATGCTACGACTTCGGCCTTCCGTACCGCCTGTGAGAGCAGCGCTCCCGCTCCCCCAATGGTCACGAAGTAGACCGCGCCATACCTTGCGATGGCCTGAACCACGGCCCTCGATCGCTTTCCTTTCCCTATCATGCCCTTGAGCCCCGCTTCGCAGAGCCGGGGCGCATAGGAGTCCATGCGCCCGCTGGTAGTCGGGCCGAGCGATCCGATTACCTGACCCGGCGCGGGAGGGCACGGTCCGGCGTAATAGATGACCTGGCCTTCCAGCCTGAAGGGCAGCTCCTCGCCCCGGTCCAAGGCCAGGACTATCCTCTTGTGGGCGGCATCTCTGGCCGTGTAGACAACCCCGCTCAAGAGGACCCTGGTGCCGGCCTTGAGGTTCCTGGGCGTCGACCCGTTCACGAAGGGGACCCGGACCCTCTGGGCGCCCTCCCAGAAACCATCAAGCTGCCCGTGGGCTGATCCGTCTGACCCGTCGCGAGGACCCTTCACCTTCACTGCCTGTCCACCCCCCGAAGGACGCCCGAAGCACGCCTGGCGGCGTGGCACTGGAGGTTGACCGCCACGGGCAACGCCCCAATATGGGTGGGGTAGGTCTCTATGTGAACGGCCAAGGCCGTGGTCGAACCTCCGAACCCTCCCGGCCCGACTCCCAAGTTGTTGATGACGCCAAGCAGCCTGCTTTCCATAAGGGCGATTTCGGGGTCCGGGTTTTCAAAGACGACCATGTTGTTGCTGCACGGCTCCTCCAAGACCATGTTCATTCTGTTGTCTTCCAGGCTGAACAGGTACAGGCT
>CAZYFG010000208.1:0-1765 GCA_964646835.1 uncultured Eubacteriales bacterium
CTCTTACGGTCCAAGAGCGCCGTGCTGGGTCCGGGTCTCGGGCGGGGGAAAGCGCAGGAGGCCCTCATCCAGAAGTTCCTCTCGCTTGCGGCCTCCGCAGGTACCCCTTGCGTGATAGACGCGGACGGCCTGAACGGCCTTGCGGCCAGCGGCGGCCTATCATATCTCCGGGGCCTTGAGGGCAAGTTTATCCTGACTCCCCATCCCGGTGAGCTTTCCAGGCTTTTGGACTGCAGCATTCAAGACATTGAGAGAGACCGCATCGCAGCGGCAAGAGAGGCAGCGTCGAGAGGCAAAAGTGTGGTGTGTTTGAAGGGAGCCGGGACCTGTGTGGCGAACTCGGTAGGTAGGGTTGCCGTAAACACCACGGGAGATCCGGCGATGGCGACGGCAGGCTCGGGAGATGTCTTGTCAGGCGTGATCGCTGCCCTCATATCTCAGGGCCTTTCGCTTTTTGATGCGGCCCGGCTGGGAGTATTTTGGCACGGTCTTTCGGGGGAGATTGCCCTAGGGAAAAAAGGGTCTTATGGGGTGCTCGCGGGCGAGATCTGTGACTCACTACCGGAGGCCCGCAAGGTGATGGCGGGAGGTGAATGACCCGGCGTCCGGGTCAGCGAAGAGTGGCGAAGCTGAAACGAGTCGTAGTTGGGTTTACAGAGGAAATGCTGTCCGGTATCGACAGTCTCACCCAAGAAACCAACCGGTGCCGTTCCATGCTAATCAGGGAGGCGTGTTCCATTTACATTGAAGAGAGGCGCCGCGCCCTGTTCCGCGAGAAGATGCGAATTGGGTATCTCGAAATGGCGGAGCTTAACAGTATGCTTGCAGAGGAACTCGGCGCCGACCTTGAAGAAGGGCAGTATTGGCTAGGCGACGAGCGCGTCTGGAGGAAAGCTTGATTGGAACCGACTAGGGGCGATATCTATTTCGCCGATCTAAGTCCCGTAATAGGCTCAGAGCAGGGCGGTTTCAGGCCTGTATTGATCATCCAGAACGATATCGGCAACAAGTACAGTCCAACCGTTATCATCTCCGCAATCACCTCGCAGATCCAGAAGGCCCGCCTACCCACTCACGTTGAGCTTTCGGCCCGGGACTCGGGTCTCGACAAGGACTCTGTTCTCCTCTTGGAACAAGTGCGAACCATAGACAAGCGCCGGCTGAAGAGAAAGGTCGCCAGACTTGACGAGGAACTCATGCGGAAGGTGGACGAGGCTCTGGCGATCTCCGTCGGGCTCAGGCCGGTTTAAAGAAAGGGAGAGGTCACGTGAATTTTCAACAAATGGGGTTCCGGCGCGTCAAACTGGCCGAGACTCCGACCCCCTTTGAGGAAGCGCCCAGGTTTTCCAAGGCAGTAGGCGGCCCCAGAGTATTCCTGAAGAGAGATGACGCCACCGGGCTGGCTCTCGGAGGCAACAAAGCCCGGAAGCTCGAGCTCCTTATGGGCGATGCGCTGGAACTGGGAGCCGACACGGTCATCACCTGCGGCGGGCCCCAGTCAAATCACGCCAGGATGACCGCTGCGGCGGCGCGTAAGCTCGGCCTTCATCCGGTCCTCGTGTTGGACGGAGACGATCCCGGAAAGCGGGAGGGGAACCTTCTCCTGGATCACCTTCTCGGCGCCGAGATCATCTTTTCCGGCTCGAAAAGCGCCTGCGACCTCCTTGACGACGTGAGAGACGAGGTGGCTTCCCGAGGCCGAAAGCCTTACGTGGTGCCCTTAGGCGGCTCGAGCGCTATCGGGGCACTGGCGTACATGGAGTGC
>CAZYFG010000208.1:1775-2560 GCA_964646835.1 uncultured Eubacteriales bacterium
AGGAATTGGGGATTTCGCCCAAAGCCCTATACGTGGCATCCGGGTCTGTGGGCACTCTGGCCGGGGTCATTATGGGGAAAGTGGCGTTTCAGGCGCCGTTTGAAGCGATCGGTGTCGCGGTGAGCCCCGGCGCCGAGGCCAAAGTCAAACGCACGATCGAACTCATGACGCAGTCCATATCCCTTCTCAGGTCTAGGGTCGCCCATCCCGCCCCCAACCTGAAACGGCTTCTTGGCCACAGCCCCGAGGGCCTCTCGGACCTTGTGAGCATCGATGAGAGGGAAGTCGGCGAGGGCTACGCCATTCCCACTGAAGCCGGACTGGAAGCCATCCGGCTCCTGGCCCGGAATGAAGGAGTGCTAACCGACCCCGTGTACACCGCGAAAGCGCTGGCGGGCCTCATAAGGGACGCCAGGGCCGGGGTCTATTCCAAGGACGACTCGGTGATCTTCCTGCATACCGGTGGTGTTCCGTCGGATTTCGCGTTTTCGGAGATCCTTTCGAGATAGAGACCGGATGAGGGCAGCTCCTTCATCCAACATGAGGGGAGGAACCGTAGAATGAGACCCATTATCGGTATCACCGCGACTTACAGCGAGGAGAACAACGTTGCCGCAACTCCTATGACTTACATTGAGGCAGTGCTCGAGGCGGGAGGCAAGCCGCTTCTCATCCCCGTCATGCCCGGCGAGGTTGCTTTGGAGAATCTCTCAGTGATCGATGCTTTGCTAATCCCCGGCGGCGTCGACGTCGACCCGCGTCACTTCAACGAACGCCCCCATCCC
>CAZYFG010000209.1:0-1748 GCA_964646835.1 uncultured Eubacteriales bacterium
GGCTGGCCGAAGTCGAACTGAGACCTTTCAAATCGGCAGTTAGAGCTGGGTTACCGGCGATCATGACGGCCCATATAGTCTTCAGCGCCATCGACCCGGAGCGGCCGGCGACGCTTTCGGAGCCCGTGCTTGAGGGCCTCCTTAGACGCGACATGGGATTTCAGGGTGTCATCATGACGGACTGCATGGAGATGAGAGCCATCGCCGACGATCCGGGGACCGCGAAAGGGGCAGTCCTGGCCCTCAAAGCCGGAGCCGATATGGTGCTCATCTCCCACACGCCCGCTTTGCAGAGAGAAGCGTACGAGATGATCTGTGAGGCCGTGAAACGAGGAGAGATCCCGCTGAGCCGGCTGGATGGCGCAGTACGGCGGGTCCTCGCCCTAAAGAAGGCCCTGAGAGTGCCCAATCCCCTCCCGCCCGAAGCCGCGGATACGGAGGAACTGAGGCGCCTTAGCGAAGCCGCGCACCTCCGCTCAATAACGGTGCTGAAGAGCGAGAGGCTCCCCCTTCGCGCAGGGCCGGATTCCCGGTTCGTCATCCTATCACCCTACCCTGCGACGAGTTTGGGCGAGGCGCTTGGCAGAGGTGGAGCCCAGGTCGTCTACCAGACCTACGGGGAGCCGGCGAATGATGTAACCGCGGGACCTGCCGGTCCCACCGCCCAAACCGGTCTGGAAGGCACGGTCATCGCGCTGACTGAGAACGCCTGGAAGAACCCCAAACACGCAGAGTACATAAGGCGCGTCCTCCACGAAAAGCCCGAGACAATAGTGGTGGCAACCCGCGACCCGTACGACTTCCGGGTCTTCCCCGAGGCCCGATCTTTCATCTGCACATACAGCCGGCGAGCCGAGGCGCTCCGGGCCCTAGCACACGTACTGACCGGCGCCGCTCAGGCAAGTGGCCGGCTTCCAGTGACACTCCAATGAGCATTCTTGCGGGGATGCGCGTGGCAACCGACATGGCGTTGGGCGGTCGACGCCCATGAGCGATTTGGGGAGGGGTACCCGTGATAACTGACGTGGCATCGATGTTTGACGCCATACGAAGAAAAGAAACCCGGCTCCTTATCGGCCTCATGTCTGGGACGTCCGCAGACGGAGTCGACGCCGCATTATGCAAGATCAAGGGTTCAGGGAGGAACACCGAAGCAGAGGTGCTCCATCTCACATCGGTGGAGTACCCTCCGGCAGTGGGGCGCCTCTTGTTGGGCGATCTCAGGCTGCTCCCATGCGAGGAGGTCGCGCGCCTCAATTTCCTTGTGGGAGAGACCTTCGCGGAAGCAGCCCTCAAATGCTTGGCGGAAGCCGCCACAAGCCCTGCAGATGTTGACGCGATATGCTCCCACGGCCAGACCCTCGTCCACTTCCCTGAAGCCGACCACCCCACGATCCCCAGCCGCGCAACTTTGCAGATAGGCGACCTCTCGGTAATAGCCCAGAAGACCGGCATCTTGACGGTAGGCGACTTCCGCCCCGCCGACATGGCCCAGGGAGGCCAGGGAGCTCCCTTGGCCCCCTTTGCGGACTACATCCTTCTCACGCACCCGGAGAAAGGCAGGGTGATGCAGAACTTCGGCGGCATCGGGAACCCCACGTATCTCCCTCCGGACGCGTCTCCCGGCGCGGTCAGGGCGTTCGACACCGGTCCCGGCAACATGGTGGTCGACGGAGTTGTCTCCCTGCTCACAGAAGGGCGCGAGACCATGGACAAGGATGGCCAAATGGCGTCAGCAGGAAAGGTAC
>CAZYFG010000209.1:1758-2529 GCA_964646835.1 uncultured Eubacteriales bacterium
TCGGCATTCAGTACTCCAGATGGCTCATTGAGACGGCTTACGAGATGGGCTGTTCGACTCATGAAAACATTGTGGCAACGGCTTCGGAACTGACGGTTCAGACCGTCCTGGGCGCTTACCGGGATTTCGTCTTCCCCTTGGGGCCGGTCCATGAAGTCATCGTGGGAGGAGGGGGCGCCCGGAACCCTTACTTCATGAGGCGGTTCCGCGAAGAACTCGGACCCGTCAAGGTCTTGACCCACGAAGACCTGGGCATCCCTAGTAAGGCAAAAGAAGCGCTGGCCTTCGCCATCCTGGGGAACGAACTCCTCGCGGGAGGCACCAACAACCTCCCCTCGGCGACAGGCGCCAGTAAAGCGGTGGTGATGGGCAAAATTGCGTTGCCGTGAGGAATCGTACCCGGAGGCGGACCTTCTCTCCGTCGAAGCCATAACCGCCATGCTCAACACCTCCTATCTGGGGAGAAATATCGTGTACAAGCGGATCACCGGCTCGACCAATGACGACGCCCGGCAAGCCGCTGAACAAGCTGCTGAACAGTCCACGGAACAAACGGCCGGACAGACAGTCGAACCGGCTGCCGGACAGGTCGGAGCCGTTTTCCTCGCTGAGACGCAGACCGGTGGGAAGGGCCGCCTGGGCCGGCGGTGGCAATCTCCACCGGGCGGAGTGTTCATGTCGGTCCTGCTGCATCCGGATATCCCGCCGGAAGACGCACCGCTCCTCGCCATAGTAGCGGGCTACGCGGTGGCTTCCGCCATTGAGTCCCTC